>JBAZNL010000001.1:300000-586873 GCA_041649275.1 Candidatus Izemoplasmatales bacterium | reverse complement strand
AACGTCGGCGGTCAGGAATACTACACGATCGGCAGCGAGCAGACCGCGGACGTCTACACCAACGTGAACGATCCGAACGACACGATCGCCTCGATCCCGTCGGGATCCGACGCCTACTACCGGACCGGCATCCTGTACTTCGACAACGTCTCCGACAAGGTCTACGTCAAGTGCACGATCTCGATCTCCGTCACCTCGACGTCCATCTACCGCTACGTCAACGTCGCCGACAGCACCGATTTCCTCGCTCCCGACGATCCCCTCGTCGGCACGCTGAAGGAACTGACCGTCAAGGGCGACATCGTCGTCGACGACGCCGACACGCTGTACGTGCAGTACGTTCCGGAGGTCGACTACCGGAAGGACGCCGGCTACAACGCGACGCCGTTCTCGATGTACCTGCGCGACTACATCACGACCCGCTACAACCTCTCCACGAGCAGCCTGACTTCGAAGGAATACAACCGCTTCCTGCTCGAGGTCTACTTCTCGGTCCATCCCGAACTGCGGACCGAATTCGAGGAGAACTACTACAACTGGTTCCACGATACCGCGGGTTTCTTCGTCAAGGGCTTCTGGTCGGTCATCACGCTCGGCCAGTCCGATACGCGCGAATATTACTACAACTCGCTCCACGACGCCCTGAAGTCGGTCCGCTTCACCGAAGGTTCCTCGGTCTACATCCCCGTCTCGGGCATCCTCGACTACACGCCGCTGATCGGCCATACGTCGCAGTTCCTGCTCATTACGGGTCTGATCTCCACCCTCCTCTTCGCCTACTTCCTCCTGGTGTACGTATGGGGCATCATCGACGCCTATACGACGAGCAGGAAGTTCGCCGAAACGGGTGAACGGGTCACCGACCGCGCCTGGTTCGTGAGCGTCTTCACGCACGGCTTCGAATACATCATGATCCTGCCGGCGCTGTTCGTCATCACCTTCATCTCGATCATGCCGATCATCTTCGGCTTTTTGATCGCGTTCACGAACTTCAGCGGGTTCGACACCGACACCGGCCGATTCATGTGGGTCGGATTCGAGAACTTCGCGAAGATCTTCACCTTCGGCGAAGGCATCCCGTTCGCCGAAACCTTCTGGAAGGTTTTGTTCTGGACCGTCATCTGGGCCGTCTTCTCGACCGTGACCGTCTTCTTCGGCGGCATGTTCCAGGCGGTCGTGATCGGCTCCGAGCGCGTTCCCTTCAAGAAGTTCTGGAGAACCGTCCTGATCCTGCCGTGGGCCGTGCCGGCGCTCATCTCGCAGATGGCGTTCTCGATCATCTTCAGCGAACGCGGCGTCATCAACGCGATCCTGCGCTCCTCCGGCGTCTACGACACCCTCACCCGCTGGGGGATGCTCGGCACGGCGTGGAGCGATTCGGCGCTGTCGGCCTGGCAGAAGTTCATCTGGCTCGGTCAGGACAACATCCAGTGGTTCAACAACGCCCACAACATCTGGTTCGTCCGCATCGTCCTGATCGTCGTCAACATCTGGCTCGGAGCGCCGTACTTCATGGCCCTCATGACCTCGATCATGACCTCGATCGACCGGACGTTGTACGAGGCGGCCGACATCGACGGCGCGACGCCTTCGCAGAAATTCAAGTTCATCACCTTCCCGCTCATCATGTATTCGACGGCGCCGATCCTCGTGATGACCTTCTCCGGCAACTTCAACAACTTCGGCGTCATCTACTTCATCACTCAAGGAGGATCCGGCGCGGGCGATATCGACAGGGCCTATGCCGGCAGCACGGACATCCTGATCTCCTGGATGTACACGCTGACCGTCACGAAGCGCGTCTACAACATGGCGTCCGTCTTCTCGATCCTCATCTTCCTCATGGTCGGGTCCATCGCGGCCTGGAACTTCTCGCAGACGCGAGCCTTCAAGGAGGATTGACGTATGCTCTCTCTCAGCCTGACGATCATCGTCTTCATCGCGCTTCTGTTCACGCACAGCGCGATCACCGCCGACGTCTACGCACACAAGGGGCATCCGCCTTTCCGCGGAGCGCTCATGGGGCTTATTCCCGTCTATGGGATCTACCACGCGCTTCACCTCCCCAACCGCAAACAGGTCCTCGTCGGGGCATACCGCCAGGTCTTCTCGTTCAGGGAGATCGCCCTGAAGATCCTGACGTTCCTGTTTCTTACGATCGCCGTCTTCTTCGTCCTGTTCCCGATCGTCTATCTGTTCAGCGCGTCCTTCACGAACGTCAGCGAGCTGCCGACGACGCTTTTCCCGCCGGCGCAACTCGCCTCCTTCCAGAACTACATTGACCTGTTCGAAGGCGACTTCCTGTACTGGTACAAGAACACGCTCATCATCGCCGTCCTCAACATGATCCTCGGCGTCATCTTCATCACCGGTGCCGGCTATGTCTTCGCCCGCTTCAAGTTCAAGGGCAAGAAGGCAGGCCTCATGGCGATTCTCGTCCTGCAGGTGTTCCCGTCGTTCATGGGTCTGATCGCGATGTTCACGCTGTTCCAGACGTTCCACCTGCTCGGCAAGTCGACCTGGCTCACCATCCTCTACGTGGGCGGCTCGATTCCCGGCAACATCTGGCTGATCAAGGGGTACCTCTCGCAGATCCCGAAGGATCTCGACGAGTCGGCGATGCTCGACGGCGCCAGCAAGTGGCAGATCTTCTTCAAGATCATCCTGCCGCTCGCGGTTCCGATCCTGTCGTTCGTCGCCGTCGGCCAGTTCATGGCGCCGTGGATGGACTACATGCTGCCGCGCCTTCTCCTCGATGTCCAGATCAATCCGGACGTTCCGGTGTCGAAGCAGTGGACCCTGGCGGTCGGCCTCTTCTCGATGATCTCCGATCCGCGCAGCTCGTCGTACACGACGTTCGCGGCCGGCGCCCTCATCGTCGCGATGCCGATCACGGTCCTCTACATGATCTTCCAGCGTTACCTCATCGAAGGCATCACCGCCGGCGCCACCAAGGGCTGATCGGGATGCACGGGGCACGGCTTGTCCGTGCCCTTTTTTTACTCTCCGCAAACGGCGGTTAATTCTTAACCGGCTCTGTGGTATAATGAAGGGCAAGGAGTTGATTCCATGTATCCATTCCTCTGGAAAGAAGTCTTCGGCTACAGCATCGCCATGTACGATCTTCTCACCGCCATCGGCATCTTCGGAATGCTCCTCTACGTCGGGAACCGGCTCGAGAAGCACGACGGATACACGCGCAAGCAAGCCAACAGGATCCTGCTCTTCATTGCCCTGGGACTCGGTTCGGCACTGCTCTTCTCGCTTCTCTTCGATGCCACCTTCCACTGGATCGAGAGCGGCGAGTTCGAGTTCGGTTCGATCACCTTCATCGGCGGGCTCATCGGCGGCGTCGCGGCGTTTTCGCTACTGATGCGGTTCGGCTACCGTTCGGAATGGAAGAACCTCGGGAAGATCCTCGACACGGTCGCCGTCGGCATCCTGATCGCGCACGGGTTCGGGCGTCTCGGCTGCTTCTGCGCGGGCTGCTGCTACGGCATCGAGTCGGATCTGTTCGGTCTCGTTTTCCCGTACGGTCATTCGGCCGGGATCGGACCGGTCCTGCCGACGCAACTGTACGAGGCGGGATTCCTGTTCCTCGCGGCGTACGCGTTGCACACGTACAAGATCTTCAAAGGCCGCGAATTCGCCTCCTATTTGACCGCCTACGGCACTTTCCGCTTCCTCCTGGAATTTCTCCGCGGCGACGACCGCGGCACCCTGGTCGGGATTTTCACGCTCCACGGCAACGTCTATCCGTCGCCCTCCCAGTATCTGGCCCTGGCCATGGTCGTGATCGGGGTCTGGATGCTCGTACGCAAGGCGAAGGTCGATCGACCGGCGGCGAAGGCGGCCGCATGATCCGGGAGGCGCTGTTCCACCATGCCAATTCCGAATGGGGCTATGTCGAGGATGCCCGTTCGCTCACGATCCGCTTCCGCGCCGCGCGAAACGACCGGATGTCCATCGATTTGATCGAATACAATCGATTCCATGACTATCGCGGGCGCCGCGCACACGCCATGGAGCGGTTTGCGGCAGACGCCCTCTTCGCCTACTATAAGACGACGTTCATCCCCGCAAACTACGGCTGCATCTACTATTTCCGGATCGTCGAAGGCGGCGAGACGTGGTATTACGGCGAATACGGCCTGCAGCGCGAGGAACCGGTCCGCATGGGTGCCTACGAGATGCCGAGGATCCAGGACGTCGACCGCTACGACGCCCCCGCGTGGATGCAGGACGCGATCTTCTACCAGATCTTTCCCGACCGCTTCTGCCGGATCGGTGATCCGGATCCCTCCTTCCAGCCGTGGGGGACGAAACCGACGTGGTATCACGTCTTCGGCGGCAACTTCAGGGGCATCGAGAGCCGCATCCCGCATCTTGTCGGACTCGGCGTCAACGCGATCTACATGACGCCGATCTCGCTTTCGCCCTCCTGTCACCGCTACGATACCGCCGACTATCTGACGATCGATCCCCGCCTCGGCACCGAAGCGGAGTTCAAGAGCCTCGTGGACGCCCTCCACGCCGCCGGCATCCGGATCGTCCTCGACGCCGTCTTCAACCACTGCGGCGCCGGCTTCTTCGCGTTCCGGGACGTCCTCGAGAAACAGGAGAGAAGCGCGTACCGGAACTGGTTTCTGATCGATTCGTTCCCGATCGCGATGGTTCCGGGCAAGACCTATCAGACGTTCGCGTCGGAGGTCCACATGCCGAAGCTGAACTCCGCCGATCCGGCGCTGCAGGACTACCTGATCGGCGTCGGGAAGCATTACGTCGAGCGGTTCGACATCGACGGCTGGCGTCTCGACGTCGCCGACGAGGTCGATTCGGCATTCTGGAGACGCTTCCGTACCGCGCTCAAGGCGATCAAGCCGGATCTCGCGATCATCGGCGAGGTGTGGCACAATTCGGACTACTATCTGCGCGGCGACCAGTTCGATTCGGTCCAGAACTATCAGTTCTACGAGATCGTGGGCGACTTCTTCCTCAGGGGCAAGACGTCCCTGTCCGCCTTCTCCGACCGGCTGACGCACCTGCTGGCGATGTATCCGGACAATGTCGCCAGAGCGTTGCTGAACCAGCTCGACTCGCATGACGTCCCACGCGCGAAAACGCAATCCGGAAATAATGTGAAACGGCTGAAGATGGCGATATTATTTCAATTCACATTCGTCGGGATGCCATGCGTCTACTACGGTACGGAGATCGGTATGGAAGGCGGCTCCGACCCCGACAACCGCCGCACCGTCGACTGGAACCGGGAAGGGTGGGACCTCGATCTGCTCGCGTTCGTCTCGAGTCTGGCGGCCTGGCGCGCAGGGGACGAACGGCTGCGTCGCGGCTCGTTTACGCTTTTGGAGCATCCGTCGCTTCTGGTCTACGAACGCGCGCTCGACGGCCGCAGGGTCCGCATCGCGATGAATCTCGGCGACCGCGAGGAAATCTACGCCGACGACGGCGTCGAACGCCGCGTCCCGGCGCTCGACTGGATCAGGATCGAATCCGACCGCTGACGGACGGGTTCAGGAGGAAGACACGTGTACGCTCTCGTTACCGGCGCATCCAGCGGCATCGGCCGCGAAATCGCGCGCCTGCTCGCGGCCCGGAAGTACGATCTCGTGATCGTCGCGCGCCGCATCGAGGCGCTGAACGAACTGAAAGTCGAACTCGAGCACGCTTACGGCGTCCGCGTCGTCGTCAAGGCGATCGACCTGTCGAGCCGCGACAACTGCGTGAAACTGCACGGCGAATGTCTCGCCTACGACCCGAAGATCGTCGTCAACGACGCCGGCTTCGGTCGCGTCGGCCCGTTCATCGACCACGACCTCGCCGGCGATCTTTCGATGATCGACACCAACGTCGTGGGTCTGCACGTCCTGACGAAGCTGTTCGCGCAGTCCATGACCGACGGACGCATTCTCAACGTCGCCAGCATGGCCGGCTTCCTGCCGACGCCGCTGCTCGCGTCCTACGCGGCGACGAAAGCCTATGTCTGTTCCCTCGGGGCCGCCGTCGACTACGAACTTCGGAGGATGAAGAGGCCGATCCGCGTCCTGACGCTGTGCCCCGGTCCGGTCGACACCGGCTTCGGTGCCGCGGCGGGCGCCGATCAGGCGCTCAGGGGCATGACGGCGGAGCGCTGCGCGCAGATCGCCGTTCGCGGTCTTTTCAAAGGACGGCGCATGATCATCCCGGGCTTCACGATGAAGCTGACGCGGTTCTTCCTCCGGTTCGCACCCCTGTCCGCGATCCTGCCCGCTTCCTACGCGCTGCAGCGGAAGAAGAAGTGAAAGACGCCGGCGACGCCGGCGCATGGAAACGAATAGACCCCGGCGAGTTTCCGAGACTCGCCGTGTCCGCATGAGGTGAAACGATGAGACTGGCCCTGTCGATCCTGAAGAAGACGTCCGAATACCGTCGCGTCCGTCCCTTTTTCTCCCGCCCCGAGGGACGGGTGCTGATCAACGAACTGAGCGAAGAGGCGATGGCCGCGCTCGTCCTTTCGGCATTCGAGGATACCGACCGTCCGATCGTCGTCTGCGCACCCAACCTGTACAAGGCCCAGCTGCTCTATGACCGCCTCAGCGTCGCCGTGGGCGAGGAATCCCTCGGCTTCTTTCCGCAGGACGAATTCATCACGAGCGAGATGCTGGTCGCGTCCAACGAGTTCAAGATGGAGCGGATCAACACGATCCGGGACATCCTCGAGGGGACGCGCAAGATCGTCGTCACGCACACCGCCGGCATCGTCCGGCCGATGATGCCCAGGGAAGATTGGCGTCGTTCCGAACTGAAGTTCGAGACGGGCGCCGAGCACGATGTCGAGGGGCTTGCGAAACGCCTCGTCGAATACGGCTACCGCCGCGAGTACACCGTCGAGAAGCCGGGCGACTTCTCGCTTCGCGGCGGCATCTTCGACATCTTCCCCCTGAACCAGCCGCGGCCCTTCCGCCTCGACTTCTTCGGCGACACGATCGAGAAGATCAAGATCTTCGACATCGAATCGCAGCGCTCCACGGGAACCGTCGAGCGCTTCGCGGTGATGCCGATGTACGAATTCTTCTACGACGACGAGGGACGGCGGAAACTGCTCGACTTCATCGACGCCAGGACGGCGGGCGCCTTCTTCTCGAAGGACGCCCTCGACCGCATCGGGCGCGATCGCGAAGCCATCGCGGAGCATCGCGAACTCGACCGCCTCTCGCGCTACATCCCGGTCCTTACCGGCGTCCGCACGACCCTCGTCGACCTGCTCGACGACCCGCTGGTGTTCTTCTTCGACCACCATCGCGTCCGCGAGCAGTTCGCGGCGATGACGGCGGAGACGGCCGACTGGTACCTGTCCACCGGAGACTATGCGAAGATGGGGTTCGAGATGCTGTTCGACCTGCATTCCATCCGCATGCCGTCCGTGATCGCGATGGACCAACTGGAACACGGCTACGACGATCCCTTCGACGTCATCGTGAAGATCGTCGGTCGCAGCCCGGAGCGTTACGAGGGGAACTTCGACGCCTTCTTCCGCGACATCGCGATCAAGACGAGGAACAACGCCGTGATCGTCGTCCTCAGGACGGTGAAGACGCGCGACAACCTGGTCGCCATGTTCGAGGACCGCGACGTCCCGTTCGCCGTCGTCGGCGAACACGACGCGCTCGTTCCGGGAAAAGCCAACCTGGTTGTCTCGGAACGGTATTTCGACCTGTCGATCGCGACCGCCGGACTGGTCGTCGTGACCGAGAGCGCGCTCTCGCGCAAACAGCCCGTCCCCAAGCGCGGACGCTACGTCTCTGTGTATCAGAACAGCCGTCGTCTCTACTCCGTGAACGATCTCAAGCCGGGCGACTACGTGGTCCATTACGACTACGGCATCGGCCGGTTCCTCGAGATCAAGACGATGGAGCTCGGCGCGACCAAGAACGACTACATCCACATCGAATACCGCGACGGTGACAAGCTCTACATCCCCGTCGACGCGATCGGCCAGATCCAGAAGTACGCCGGCAGCGAGGGCTTCGAGCCGCGCCTCAACAAGCTCGGCGGAAGCGATTGGGCGAAGACCAAGCAGCGCGTCCGCGAGAAGACGAAGGACATCGCCGAGAAGCTCATCAACCTCTACGCATTGCGCGAACATAGCGAAGGGTTCGCGTTCGCCCCCGACGATCCCATGCAGTCCGAATTCGAATCCGACTTCGAATACGAGGAGACGCCCGACCAGCTGCGCGCGATCCTGGACGTGAAGAAGGACATGGAGGACGGACGGCCGATGGACCGCCTGCTCTGCGGCGACGTCGGCTTCGGGAAGACCGAGGTCGCGCTCCGCGCGGCCTTCAAGGCGGTCCTGTCGAACAAGCAGGTCGCCTACCTCGCGCCGACGACGGTCCTGTCGCGGCAGCATTTCCACACCTTCACGAACCGCATGGAGAAGTTCGGCATCAACGTCAGGCTGATGAACCGCTTCGTCTCCCGCAAGGAACAGACGGAAGTGATCGAAGGCCTGAAGAGCGGAACCGTCGACGTCCTCATCGGCACCCACCGCATCCTCTCGCAGGACGTCGTCTTCAAGGACCTCGGCCTGCTCGTAATCGACGAGGAACAGCGATTCGGCGTCGAGCACAAGGAACGCATCAAGGAGATGAAGGTCAACGTCGACGTCCTGTCCCTGTCCGCGACGCCGATCCCACGCACCCTCCAGATGGCGATCATGGGCGTCAAGAACATGTCGCTCCTCGAAACCGCGCCAGAGAACCGCTACCCGATCCAGACCTACGTGCTGGAACGGAACGAGACCGTCATCAAGGACGCGATCGAACGCGAACTCTCGCGCCACGGGCAGGTGTTCTACATCTACAACCGCATCGACGACATCGACCGCATCGAGGCGATCGTCAAGCGGATGGTTCCCGAAGCGCGGATCGCCGTCGCCCACGGGCAGATGAACAAGATCCAGCTCGAGAACGTCGTCGAGGCGTTCATCGAGCGCGAGACCGACGTGCTCATCTCGACGACGATCATCGAGACCGGCATCGACATCCCGAACGCGAATACGCTGATCATCCACGACGCCGACCGCCTCGGACTCGCCCAGCTCTATCAGATCCGCGGCCGCGTCGGCCGTTCGAACCGGATCGCCTACGCGTACCTCATGTACAAGAAGGACAAGGTCCTCACCGAGGACGCGGAGAAGCGCCTCAAGGTGATCAAGGAGTTCACCGAACTCGGATCCGGCTTCAAGATCGCGGTGCGCGACCTTTCGATCCGCGGTGCCGGCGACGTGCTCGGCAGCGAACAGTCCGGATTCATCGACTCCGTCGGCGTCGACCTGTACATGCGCATTCTCCAGGAGGAGATCCGACACCAGCAGGGTGCTCCCGAACCGGAACGTCCCGCGAAGGTCAAGGCGACCGTCTCGAAGTACATCGACGGCGCCTACGTCGACGACGACTTCGTCAAGATGGAGATGCACGGGAAGATCGGCGCCGTCAAGACCCGTGCCGACATCGAGGAACTTCTCGACGAATTCACCGACCGCTTCGGCAGTTTTGAACCCGACCTCGAGATCTACATGTACGAAAAACTGTTCGAGCATCTCTCGGAACGCGCGGGCGTCGAGAAGGTGCTCGAGACGAAGACCAACGTCACGCTCGTGATCTCCGAGGAAGGTTCCGCGAAGATGTCCGGCGTCAAGGTCTTCGAGACCGGCAACGAAGTCTCGACCTACTTCCGTTTTGCCTTCAAGAACAACCGCATCCATGTTGTCCTGGATACGATCCGGCTCGAACGGCACTGGCTCTTCACGATGTGCCGCTTCCTCGAGCTCGTGACCGCCTGACGGGTCCGAGAAAACCATAGACGCGTCCGCCGACGCGTCTTTTTTTCGCGTTTCAGGATCTTCGATCGTCCGTCGGACGCGGAAATAGTTTGATATTTATAATATAATATTATATAATATTATATATAATGGATAGTGTTTGCGGAGGCGGTTCCATGAAGCCGATCATCATCAAAACCGAATACATCACGCTCGGACAGCTCCTGAAATTCGCCGGAATCCTGCAGAGCGGCGGCGAAGTCAAGGATTTCCTCGCCACCGTGAAGGTGACCGTGAACGACCTCCCGGAAGAGCGTCGCGGACGCAAGCTCTATCCCGGCGACCGCATCTCCGTGGCCGTCAAGCCGCGCGTCGACCTTCAGATCTCCCGATGATCATCGAATCCGTCACGCTCGCCGACTTCCGGAACTATCGGAAGCAGGTCGTCGAACTCGCGCCCGGGTTGAATTTCCTCGTCGGCGCGAACGGCGAAGGCAAGACCAATTTCCTCGAATCGATCTATGCGCTTGCGCTCTCGCGCTCGTACAAGGCCGAGGACCGCGAAATGATCCGATTCGAATCTCCTTTCGCGCGTGCCCGCGCGTCGATCGTCGGACCTTCGGGCCGCACCGACCTTCAGCTGATCCTCGCCGAGGACGGCAAGAAGGCGCTTCGCAACGGTCAGGAGATCCGTCGACTGTCCGATTACGTCGGTCAGCTCAACGTGGTCCTGTTCGCTCCCGAGGACATGAATCTGGTGAAGGGCTCGCCCGTCGACCGCCGCCGCTTCCTCGACGTCATCCTCGGGCAAATCGACCGCCGCTACCTCGACGACCTGAACGAGTATCGCCATGCACTCAAGCAGCGCAACGAACTCCTGAAGCGGGCCCAGACCGGGGCGAACGTCGACCGGGACCTGCTCGACGTATTGACCGAACAGCTCGCCGTCGCCGGCGAAGAGGTGGTCGCGAAACGCGGCGCCTTCGTCAAGGCGATCGACCGCAAGGCCGCGGAAGCGTATCGTTTCCTCGCCGTCAAGCGCGAGGACCTGGGGGTCACCTATCAGCCGTCCGTCCCGGAAAACCTGCTGGGAACGCTCAAAACGCGGATTCGCACCGATCTTTTTGCGGGTACCACCAATCACGGACCGCATCGCGACGACCTCGGCTTCACCCTGAACGGCATGTCGGCGGCTTCGTTCGCCTCGCAAGGCGAGCAGCGCATGATCGTGCTCGCGATCGACCTCGCGCTCCTGGAATACATCGAGGAGACGAAACGGGACCGCCCCCTGTTCCTGCTCGACGACGTGCTGAGCGAACTCGACCGCGAGAAGCAGAACCGGCTTCTCCGCCGTCTCGCGGAAAGCGGCATCCAGGCCGTCGTGACGGCCACCGACCTTACCGACATCGCGGAAGACATCGTCCGCCCATCGCGCATCTTCAGAGTCACGAACGGCACCATCAAGGAGGAACACCATGGACAACAACATCCCGAACAACCTTAACGGCCAGAACGAGGCGAGCGCCAAGTACGACGCGAGCAGCATCCAGATCCTCGAAGGACTCGAGGCGGTCAAGAAGCGCCCCGGCATGTACATCGGCAGCACCGGTCCGCGCGGCCTCCACCACCTCGTGTGGGAGATCGTGGACAATGCCGTCGACGAAGCGCTCGCGGGCTTCGCGAACCGCGTCGAACTCGAGATTCTTCCGGGTAACGTGATCCGCGTCACCGACAACGGCCGCGGCATTCCCGTCGACGTGCATCCGAAATCGCACAAGCCCGTCGTCGAGACGGTGTTCACCACCCTCCACGCCGGCGGCAAGTTCGACCATCAGACCTACAAGGTGTCGGGCGGTCTCCACGGCGTCGGCGCGTCGGTCACCAACGCGCTGTCGAAGCGGCTGTCGGTCGAGGTGCACAAGGAAGGAAAGGTCTACAAGATCGCATTCGAGCACGGCTTCCTGAAGGAGCCGCTTTCCTGCATTGGCGATACCGACCTGCGCGGCACGATCGTCACCTTCCTGGCCGATCCGGAGATCTTCGTCGAGACCCAGGAGTACGATTACGAGACGCTTCGGACCCGCATCCAGCAGTTCGCCTTCCTGAACAAGGGAATCCATCTTTCGATCAAGGATACCCGCGACCCCGAGAACGTCCAGTTCAAGGAATACAAATACGACGGCGGCGTCCGCGAATACGTCGAATTCCTCAACCTCGGCAAGGAGCTCCTGAATCCGCTCGTCGCCTATTTCGAAGGCGAGCAGGAGGGCATCACGGCGGAGATCGCGATGCAGTACAACACCGGCTACTCGGCCAACATCTATCCCTTCACCAACAACATCACCAATCCCGAGGGCGGCACGCACGAGGAAGGCTTCAAACTCACCCTCACCCGCATCATCAACAACTACGGCCGCAACTTCGGGCTCTTCAAGAAGGACGAGTCGCTCCTCGGGGAAGATACCCGTGAAGGTCTTGTCGCGATCATCTCGATCAAGCATCCGGATCCGCAGTTCGAGGGTCAGACGAAAGCCAAGCTCGGCAACACCGACGTTCGTCGCGTCGTCTCCAACATCATGTCCGAGGGTCTCGAGCGGTTCCTGCTCGAGAACCCGGTCGCGGCCCGTACCATCATCGAGAAGGCCGTAATGGCGCAGCGCGCCCGCGAAGCCGCGAAGAAGGCCCGCGACGCGACCCGCCGCAAGTCGCCGCTCGACACCCTCGGTTTCGCCTCGAAGCTCGCGGACTGCCGCAGCCGCGACGCCTCCAAGTCGGAGATCTACATCGTCGAGGGCGATTCCGCCGGCGGTTCGGCGAAGCAGGGTCGGGATTCCGAATTCCAGGCGATCCTGCCGCTTCGTGGCAAGGTCCTGAACGTCGAGAAGACCCGCGTCGACAAGGCGCTCGGCAACAAGGAGATCCTGTCGATGATCCAGGCGTTCGGCACCGGCTTCGGCGACGAGTTCACGATCGCTTCGGCCCGGTACCACAAGATCATCATCATGACCGACGCCGACGTCGACGGCGCGCACATCCGCACGCTCCTGCTCACGTTCTTCTACCGCTACATGAAGCCGCTGATCGAGAACGGCTACATCTACATCGCCCAGCCGCCGCTCTACAAGATCCAGTACGGCAAGACCATCGAGTACGCCTACGAGGACAAGGAACTCGAGACGATTCTCGCGCGCATCGGCGGCAAGCCCGTCATCCAGCGCTACAAAGGTCTCGGCGAGATGAATCCCGAACAGCTCTGGGACACGACGATGGACCCGGCCGTCCGCACGCTCGTCAAGGTCAACCTCGAAGACGCGATGGAAGCCGATCAGATCTTCAGCATGCTGATGGGCGAAGACGTGTCGACGCGCAAGGACTTCATCATCGAAAACGCCGGTTACGTCCGTAACCTGGACATCTGAGGAGACCATCATGGACGAGTTGAACAACAAACCGGTCGCGCCGCTCATCGTCGGCAACAGGCTGGTGGACACCGAAATCACGCACGAGATGAAGACGTCGTTTCTGAGCTACGCGATGTCCGTCATCGTCGCCCGCGCCCTTCCGGACGTGCGCGACGGCCTGAAGCCGGTGCACCGCCGCATCCTCTTCGGCATGGACGAACTCGGCGTCTATCCCGACAAGCAATACAAGAAATCCGCCCGCATCGTCGGCGACGTCATGGGCAAGTACCATCCCCACGGCGATTCCTCGATCTACGACGCGATGGTCCGCATGGCGCAGGATTTCAGCTACCGCTATCCGCTCGTCAACGGCCACGGCAACTTCGGATCGGTCGACGGCGACGGCGCCGCGGCGATGCGCTACACCGAAGCGAAGATGGACAAGATCACGGTCGAGATGCTCCGCGACCTGCGCAAGAACACGGTCGATTTCGTCGACAACTACGACGGTACCGAAAAAGAGCCGAAGGTCCTGCCTGCGAAGTTCCCGAATTTGCTCGTGAACGGGGCGAACGGCATCGCCGTCGGCATGGCGACCAACATCCCGCCGCACAACCTGAACGAGGTCGTGGACGGGTATGTCGCCTACGTCCGCAATCCCGAGATCGACGACCTCGAGCTGATGAACTACATCAAGGGGCCCGATTTTCCGACGGGCGGCGTCATCCTCGGCCAGGCCGGCATCCGCGAGGCCTACCTCACCGGCCGCGGCCAGATCCGAGTCCAGGCGAAGACCGAGATCGTCGAGCACGCCAACGGCAAGAAGTCGATCATCGTGCGGGAGATCCCCTACCAGGTCAACAAGACCACGCTGATCGAGCGGATCGCCGAACTCGCGAAGGACAAGAAGATCGAAGGCATCACCGACCTGCGCGACGAATCCAACCGAAACGGCATGCGCGTCGTCATGGAACTGCGTCGCGACGTCAATCCCGAGGTCTTCCTGAACAACCTCTACAAGAACTCCCAGCTCCAGATCACCTTCGCGGTAAACATGCTCGCGCTCGTCGACGACAAGCCGGAGACGCTCACCTTGAAGCAGATCATCGCCCACTACTTCCGCCACCAGCTCGACGTCCTGGTCCGCAAGACCCGCTTCGACCTCGAAAAGGCGACGGCGAGAGACCATCTCCTGAAGGGCCTGATCATCGCCCTCGACAACATCGAGGCCGTCGTCGCGACGATCCGCGGCTCCTACGACGACACCGAGACGCGGCTGATGGATCGGTTCGGACTCTCCGAGATTCAGGCCAAGGCGATCCTCGCGATGCAGCTGCGCAAGCTCTCCGGCCTCGAACAAGGCAAGATCCACGAGGAACTCGCCGAGATCGAGAAGGCGATCGCCTTCTACCAGACCGTCCTCGAAAGCGAGCAGGTGCGTCACGAGATCCTCATTCAGGAAGCGCTCGACATCAAGGCGCGCTTCGGCGACGCACGCCGCACCGCGATCGACCTCGACGCCGACTTCGACATCGAGGACGAGGACCTGATCCCCGTCGAAGACGTCATCATCGCCGTCACCACGAACGGCTACGTCAAGCGCATGAACGTCGACGTCTACAAGTCGCAGAACCGCGGCGGACGCGGCAAGACCGGCGTCAAATGCAACGAGGACGACGTGGTGGATTCGATCATCTCGACGTCGACCCACGACTACCTGCTCTTCTTCACGAGCCTCGGACGCGTCTACAAGATGAAGGGCTACAAGATCCCGTCGCTCGGACGCAACTCCAAGGGCCTTCCGATCGTCAACCTGCTCAATCTCGTCGAACACGAGAAGCTCGCCGCGATCATGAGCGTCAAGGACTTCGAGAACGGGTTCCTGTTCTTCACGACCCGCGACGGCGTCGTCAAGCGCACCAAGGTCTCCGACTTCCAGAACATCCGCACCAACGGTATCCGCGCCGTCTCGCTGCGCGATGGCGACGAACTCCACAGCGTCAAGCTGACGGACGGCGACCGCGACATCATCATCGGCGCATCCAACGGCAAGGCGATCCGCTTCAACGAGGAAGACGTCCGCTACATGGGCAGGAACGCCGCCGGCGTCAAGGGCATCGAACTCGAGGAAGGCGAAGCCGTGATCGGCGTCAGCGTCGTCACGGAGGACTACAACGAGATCCTCGCGATCACCGAACGCGGCTACGGCAAGCGTACCATCGTCGACGAGTACCGCCTCCAGCAGCGCGGCGGGAAGGGTGTCAAGACGATCAACGTGACCGAGAAGAACGGCGGCTTGAGCAAGCTCGTGAGCGTCACGCCGGACGAGGATCTGCTCGTCGTCACCGACAAGGGCATGATCATCCGCGTGCCGATCGACCAGATCGCGCAGACCAAACGTTCGACCCAGGGCGTCCGGGTCATCAACCTCATGGAGGGACACCAGGTCGCGACGGTCGCGATCGTGCCGCGATCCGAAGAGGTCGCCGAGGGCGCCGTCGCGGAGGATTCGGCCGCGGACGCACCCGTCGTCGAAAAGACCGAACCGATGGCGGTCGAGAACGCCGCGAAACTTTCCGAAGACTACCACCGCTTCCTCAACCAGGAGGAACCGGAGGAGGATGCGGATTCCGAAACCGATGGGGAGGCCGACGCGGACGAACCCGAGGTCGACGAACTCCTGAAAGACAGCTACTGAAGATGAAAAAGGCACGCCATCCGGATCTCGGACGGCGTGCCTTTTTCGATGGGACTCTAGAAGTTGTCGCGGATGCGGGCGGCGGTATCGGCGTAGGTTTCGCGCGTGGTGTTTCCGGCGTTGTTGATGAAGTCGATGTCGACGCCGTCGTTCGGGTAGCGCGGAATCAGATGGATGTGGAAGTGGAAGACCGTCTGAAGCGGCTTCTCGGTGTTGACGACGACGTTCATGCCGATCGGGTTGAAGGCCTTCTTGATGGCGTTGGCGACTCTCGGCACGACCGAGAAGACATTTCCGGCGAGCGCGGCGTCGATGTCGTAAAGATTCTTGTAGTGTTTTTTGGCGATGATGAGGGTATGGCCCTTGGTCGCCTGGGAGATGTCGAGTATGGCGAGCACGTCGTCGTTCTCGAACACTTTGTAAGAGGGAATCTCTCCATTCAGAATCCTGCAGAATACGCAATCCATGTCAATGTTCCTCCTTCGACTCGTAACGTTCGATCGCGGACACGAGGTCCGCGTAATCGTCGATCCAGAAATCGGGCGACAACGCCGCGAGCGCGTCGCGACGGTGCGACCAGCCGACGGCGCATGTGAGCGTGCCGGCCGCCTTGCCGGCGAGCAGGTCGCCCTCGGTGTCCCCGATCATCACCGCATGGCCGCTCGACAGGGCGCATAGCGCCTTCTCCACGGGTTCGGGATGGGGTTTGTGGTTCTTGACGTGTTCGAGGCCGACGATGACGTCGAACAGGTCGACGATGCCGAAGTGGACGAGCGACGGCATCGCCGATTCGGTGAACTTGGTGGTCACGATGCCGAGACGGCGTCCCTGCGCCTTCAACGTAACCAGCGCATCCTTGACCCCGGGGTAGATGCGGATCGAATCGAGTTCGGTCTCCTTGTAGATCCGGCGGTAACGCCCGATCATCGCGGCGACGGTCGCCTCGTCCGCGGTATAACGCGCGAACGTCGCCGACAGCGGCGGGCCGATCATGGCGTCGACATCGCTTTGCGAGACCGTGATTTCGGGATGGAATTCATGAAGCGTCTTCCTGAGCGTACCCGCGATCAGCGGAATCGAATCGACGAGGGTTCCGTCGAGATCGAACAGTACGGTATCGATGCGAGGCACGGTCATCACCCTCATCCATTATACCATCCGCATCCCTGAACGCCGCAATATTTCCGATCGGCGGATGATGATTCCATGATATAATGGAACGGGTGACGAGACGATGCAGACGATGATCATCTACAATCCGAAAAGCGGCAGACAGACCTTCGCCGGACAGGTGGATTACGTCCAGCGGCGCCTTTCGGCATGCGGTCACGACGTCGCAACCTACGAGACGGCCTATCCCGGGCAGGCGACCGAACTCGCCCGGAAAGCCTGCGAAGAGAAATACGACAGGATCATCATCGTCGGCGGCGACGGTACCTTCAACGAATGCGTGAACGGGATGATGGACTTCGAAGAGCGCCCGGTGATCGGATATATCCCCGCCGGGACCGCCTGCGACATCGGCCATACCCTGGGGCTTTCCAAGAACGTGCCCAAGGCCATCGACAACATCCTGACGAGCACCTCCGTGCAGATGGATGTGGTCAAGGCGAACGACCGCTATTTCTGCTATGTATCGGGCAACGGCGCCTACATCGACATCAGCTACGTCACCGACTCGCGTCTCAAGAAGAAGATCGGCTATCTCGCCTATCTCGTCAAGGGCATCGAGGAACTGTTCACGATCCCGAAGATGCGGATGCGCATCGCGTACGACAAGGGCGAGTTCCGGGGGCGGTTCTCGCTGATGCTGATCATCAATTCGAAGCGCGTGGCCGGCATCAACATGGTCTACAAGCCGACCCTTGATGACGGACTCGTCGACGTCGTCCTCTATCGTTACTATTTTCCATTCAACAACATCATCTACTTTTTCTCCTTCATCCTGCCGTTCTGGTCGACGCCGCTCGTCAAGCGCTTCCGGACCAGCTCGATGAAGATCATCACCGACACGAAGTCGAAATGGAATGTCGACGGCGAGTCGGGAGGGGTCGGAAATCAGGAAATCAAGGTCTGCCGCAGAGCGATTTCGATTATCATTCCGGAAAAGGCGAAGCGCAAGCACTTTCCCTCTCAGTGCGATTACCGAAAAGATTGAAAACGCCTAAAAAGGCCATTTAAAAACATTAAAATGAAAACGGAGCATTATATGTTCGATAGAATCATTGTGGTCGAGGGCCTTCACGACAAGCAGAAAGTAGAATCCGTCGTACCCGGGGCGGAGTGCATCGTGACGAACGGGACAGAGATCTCCGAAGCGACGGTCACATTGATCAGACAAGCCGCCGCGACCCGCGGAGTCATCTTGTTGCTCGACCCCGACCATCCTGGAAGATCCATCACCGGACGACTGCTCGAGATCGTTCCCGACGCCGGCGTCGCCTTCTTGCCACGCCGTCAGGCGATCAGCGCCAACGGTCGCAAGGTCGGCGTCGAACACGCGGATGCGGATGCCATCCGGATGGCAATCGATCGTTTCCGGACGGTGAACCGCGACCGCAAGCCGCTCGTTACGGTCGGCGACCTCTCCGTTCGCGGCCTCGTCGGGACAAAAGACGCCGCAACACGCAGGGCCGCCGTCGCGGAAAGATTGTCGCTTCCTCCATCGAACGCGAAAACGCTGCTCAAATGGCTCAACATGCTGGGGATTTCTCCCGAGCGACTGGACGGATGATATGAACGAAGCCACCAAGGGCATTGTCGGCCGGATTTTATCGGAAAGCGGATTCCGCATCAAGAAGCATCTGGGACAGAACTTCCTGACGGATCGCAACATTCTAGACAAGATCGTGCGTGCAGCGCAAATCAGCCCCGATACCGGCGTGATCGAGGTCGGACCCGGTCTCGGATCGCTGACATCAGGTCTTGCGCGCGCAGCCCGAAAGGTCCTCGCCTACGAGATCGACGCGGAATTGATTCCGATCCTGGATGAAACCTTGAAGGATTTTACGAATGTGACCGTCCTGCATAAGGATATTCTCAAGGCGAAGATCGACGAGGATATCGCCGACCATTTCGAAAACGGTATGGAAGTCGTGGTCGTGGCGAATCTGCCCTATTACATCACAACGCCGATCCTGATGCGTTTTCTCGAAACATCGAAACGGGTCACCAGGCTGGTTCTGATGATGCAGGACGAGGTCGCCAGACGCGTGACCTCAGAACCATCCACCAAAGATTACAACGCATTGACGGTCGCGATCCGATATCGCGCTTCATCCACGTACCTTTTCAAGGTTCCACGCACCGTATTTACCCCGCAACCGAACGTCGATTCAGCCGTCGTCATGGTCGCAGTTGATCCGAAACCCCGTGTTCCGGCCATGGATGATCAAACATTCTACGAAATCGTGCACCGCTGTTTCTCGCAGAGAAGAAAGACTATAATAAATAACCTTAGAGATAAAAGTGACTTAATAAACCGCGATTACTGGGAACGGATCCTGAACCTTTCAGGCATTGATCCAATGTGTCGTGCGGAGACCCTCAAGGTCGATGATTTCGTCAGATTGGCGGATGTCATCAGCCGGGAACGGGGACGAAAGCAGGTGTAAAGTCGATGAAAAAGCTGCTCGGCGTCGGAGCGATTCTGATCACCGTCGTCTTTTGGGGTGTCTCCTTCATCTCCATCGAAGCCCTCGTTTCGAACCATTACATCGATTCGATCACCCTCGGGTTCTTCCGATACGTGTTCGCCGTCATGTTCGTTCTCGTCATCGCATTCGCGACGAAAATGAGCTTCCGCATCACGAAAAAAGACTTCTTCACCTTCTTTCTGGCCGGTTTCATGGGAATCTTCATGTATTCGATCTTCGAAAACTCCTCGATGCTCTATATTTCATCGGAGGCGGCTTCGATTCTCGTCTCGCTCACCCCGATGGCGGCCGTCATCGGCAACAGGCTCGCCTTCCGCGAGAAGATCAATGCCACCCAGGGCTTGTTAATCACTCTTTCGATTCTCGGCGTCGTACTGGTCGTCTTCCATGACGGGTTCGACCTTGGAAGTTCGGGCAACGCCTGGATCGGGTACGTCTTCATGGTTCTCTCGATTGTCTTCTGGACGGTCTATACGCTGATCACGAAGAAGGCGGGGATGAAGTACGACAGCCTCAAGATCACGACGATCCAGTCGATCGTCGCCCTGTTTACGTTCCTGCCAACGTTGATATTCAGGCCTTTCCCGGACTTTGCATCCTTCTCCGCGGTCGAGTGGGGGCACCTCGCTTTCCTCGGCATCGTCTGCTCCGGAGTCTGTTATTATCTCTACATCTTTTCGGTCGACGCGCTCGGTGTCACGTTGCCGAACGTCTTCATCAACTTCGTTCCTCTTTTCACGGTGTTGACCAACGTCGTCGTGTTCGGTGAGCGGATCGACACCCTCACGATCGCCGGCGGCGCCATCATCGTCGCATCCATGACGCTTCTCACCATCGACAGCATCCGTTCATCTGAAACCGGGGCATGATCCTCTCGCATACCCCGGTTTTTTTCTTTGAAATGCATGCGATCATATGATATGATTGTCATGTAACTGTTTCCATATTCCTATGGAGGTCTCATATGATCAAAAAAATTCTCGTTTTCAGCTGTCTATCGATCGTTCTCGCGACCGTCATAGGATGCGATCTTTCCACCACGCAGGCAACGACCGAGCCCACGACGGTTCCGCCCACGACGGGTACCACCGGAACGGCGTTGATCGATACGATTCCCGACGAATGCTCCGCCATCCCCGTCACCGGCGGCTGGATTCCCGTCTGGTGCGACGAATTTGAAGAGGAAACACCGACCACGATCGTCGATCCGTCGAAATGGACATACCATACGGGCGGCGGCGGGTTCGGCAACCAGGAGCTTCAGTACTACAAGAACGCCGATCCCGACAACATCGCGATCGTCGACGGAGCCCTCGTCATCACCGCGCTCAAGGAAACCTACGGAACCAACAGCTATACGTCGACCAAACTCTGGACGCAGGCGACAGCGAGCTGGAAGTACGGCAAGATCGAGATGCGGGCGAAACTTCCCGAAGGGCGGGGCACCTGGCCGGCCTTTTGGATGATGCCGAAGATCTCGAAATACGGCAACTGGCCCGACAGCGGCGAGATCGACATCATGGAACACGTCGGCTACGACATGAACACCGTCCTCGGAACGCTCCACACCGAACGCTTCAACGGTACGAACGGCCGCGGCGGCAATACCGATTCCCTGATTACGGCGGGGACGGTGTCGAGCATCGATGTGGCCAACACCTATCACACCTATGGCGTCGTCTGGAACGAAGACGGGATCGAATGGTATTTCGACGGGTATCGTTTCGGCGGCGTCGAAGCCGATGATAAATGGAGAAGCGGTTACAACTACGACACCAGCGTCGACTGGCCGTTCGACCAGCAGTTCTATCTGATTCTCAACCTCGCCATCGGCGGTACGTGGGGCGGCGCGCAAGGAGTCGACGACACCATCTTCCCGGCGACCTTCACGATCGACTATGTCCGCATCTACCAGCAGGACTATGTCACCGGCGATACCATGAATCCGAGCCCGATCGACAATCCGGTCGTCCTCTGGCAGGAGGGACGGCAGGCTTTCATCCGCTGGGTGGCGTCCGTCGACGATCTCCGCGTCAAGACTTACAACGTCTATATCAACGGCGCCCTGACGAAGAAGGTCGCCGTCAACGCCGTGCTCCTGACGACGCTGAAGCTCGATTCGGTGAACGTGTCAAGATCGTTGCCGAAGACTATGCGGGCAACACTTCGGATCCCTACGAACTGAATGTCGTCGCATGAACGGAGACGATGAGCGATGAAGAAACTGCTGATTCTACTTGTCGTGGTGACGGTATCGGTGCTGGTCTATGCATGCGACATGACCACGACCGCATCGACGTCCGCGACGACAGGCAACACGACCTTGTCCACGCTTGATCCGGACTCTCTCGAAGCGAACATCCCCGCCGAATGCGAGGGCGTCGCGATCGTCAGCGGCTGGGTTCCGACCTGGTGCGAGGAATTCAACTACGAAGGCGGCGTCGATCCGACCAAGTGGCGCCATCAGACGGGCGGGGGCGGGTTTGGCAACAACGAACTCCAGTACTACACGAACCGGTCCCAGAACGCCTACGTCGACGGCGAAAAACTGATCCTCACTGCGCTTCGGGAAGACTACGGCGGCGAAGACTACACGTCGGCCAAAATCTGGACGCAAGGCATCAAGAACTGGAAGTACGGCAAGTTCGAGATGCGCGCGAAGCTTCCCGGAGTCGCGGGCACCTGGCCGGCCTTCTGGATGATGCCGAAGCAAAGCGTCTACGGCGGGTGGCCCGCCAGCGGCGAAATCGACATCATGGAACATACCGCGTTCTACAACATCGACAACGTCGTCGGCTCGCTCCATACGGCCGCATACAACCACAAGATCGGGACGCAGATCAGCTACAGTCGGGAGACTGCGAATCTGACCACGGATTTCCATGTCTATTCGGTCACGTGGAACGAGTATTCCTTCAGCTGGTGGGTCGACAACTACAAATACGGTTCGTACGTCTTCAACGCCGCGTCCGTCGCCGGTGCCGGATTGAAGATCTCCGATGCGTGGCCGTTCGATCAGGAGTTCTATCTGATCCTGAACCTCGCCATGGGCGGATCCATGGGCGGGACCGTCGACTCCGCATTCACGAGCGATACGTTCGAAATCGACTACGTCCGCGTCTACCAGCGCGACTATCTCATCGACGATGCCGCTCCGCCGCTCCCGGCGACCGCGCTGGCGATCGCGAACGCCGTCGACACCACCGCGTACGTCTACTGGACCAAAGCCGTCGACGACAATCAGGTCCGCTACTACAACGTCTATGTGAACGGCGTCTATCTGCGGTCGGTTTCGCTCAACGTCGTGAAGCTCACCGGCTTGACCGCCGGCACTCCGGTCCTCGTCGAAATCGAGGCGGAGGATTATGCCGGAAACCTGTCCTCGAAGACGGCGATCACCGTCGAGACGACCGCGTCTCAATGATATCGATTCAACCGGAACGGCACCTTGCGAGGTGCCTTTCTTTTTCATCGCCCGCCTTCAGAATGCGATGTCGCGCGATTGGAAAACATGATATAATCATGGATGGAAGGTGAACCGACGTGCCCATGATCATCAATCACGAAACCGCCCTGAAGACCCTGCGTCGCATGACGCACGAGATCCTCGAGAAAAACGACGACCTCAACGACGTCGTCCTGATCGGCATTCTGAAAAAGGGTCTGCCGGTCGCGCAGGCGATCCGGGACAACATCCGGCAGTACGCCGGCGTCGAGGTGCCCGTCATCGAACTCGACATCTCGATGCACCGCGACGACGACAAGCGGCGTCCCGCTACCATGCCGGACTTCGCCGTCGCCGGCAAGGTCTGCATCCTCGTCGACGACGTCCTGTTCACGGGACGCACCGCGCGGGCGGCGATGGACGCGATCGTCGACATGGGTCGTCCGAAGCGGATCGAATACGCCGTGCTCGTCGACCGCGGGCATCGCGAACTGCCGATCCGCGCCGATTATGTCGGCAAGAACGCTCCGACCTCGCTCGACGAGACCGTGATCGTGAACCTCACCGGCCCCGATGCCGGCGTCTACATAGAAAGGACAAGGTGACATCATGACCCGATTGCAGGAAACGGATCTCGAACTGTACGACCTGATTCAGAAAGAGGCGGAACGCCAGCGTTCGCACATCGAATTGATCGCTTCGGAGAACTTCGTCTCCGGTGCGGTCCTCGAAGCCGCCGGAAGCATCCTCACGAACAAGTACGCCGAAGGCTATCCCAAGAAGCGCTACTACGGCGGCTGCGAATTCGTCGACATGGTCGAGGACCTCGCCCGCGAACGTCTCAAGACGCTTTACGGCGTGAAGTACGCGAACGTCCAGCCGCATTCGGGCTCGCAGGCGAACATGGGCGCCTATCGTGCCGTGCTGCAGGCGAAGGACGTCGTCATGGGTCTCGCGCTCGACCAGGGCGGTCATCTGACCCACGGTCATCCGCTCAACTTCTCCGGCGTCGACTACGAGTTCCATCCCTATTACCTGTCCCGCGAGACCGAGACGATCGACTACGATGCGCTGCAGGCGCAGGCGACGGAACTCCGGCCGAAGCTGATCGTCGCCGGAGCGAGCGCCTATCCCCGCATCCTTGACTTCAAGAGATTCCGCGCGATCGCCGACTCCGTCGGGGCGATGCTCATGGTCGACATGGCCCACATCGCCGGACTCGTCGCAGCGGGGCTCCATCCGAATCCCTGCGAATACGCCGACATCGTCACGTCGACGACGCACAAGACGCTGCGCGGTACCCGCGGCGGCGTGATCATGACGAACAACCAGGCGATCGCGGAACGGATCGACAAGATCGTCTTCCCGGGAATCCAGGGCGGGCCGCTCATGCATGCGATCGCAGCGAAGGCGGTCGCCTTCAAGGAAGCGATGACGCCGGAGTTCAAGGAGTATCAGCGCCATGTCGTTGACAACGCCAAGGCGTTCGCCGACGAGTTTTCGAAGCTCGGCTATCACGTCGTGTCGGGCGGTACCGACAACCATCTGCTTCTCCTCGACGTCAAATCGAAGACGGGCATGACGGGCAAGAAGGCGGAAAACCTTCTCGATCGCGTCGACATCACCTGCAACAAGAACACAATCCCCTACGATCAGGAAAAGCCGTTCATCACTAGTGGCATCCGTCTCGGCACCCCGGCGATGACGACGCGCGGGTTCGGAGAAGCCGATTTCCGGATGGTCGCCCGTCTGATCGACAGGACGCTCGCGCATCCGGAGGACGAAGCCGTCCTCGCGGCCGTGAAGGCGGACGTCGCCGCGCTCGTCGCCGACCACCCGCTGCCCCGCTGACATGCCCCGCGTCCTCGTCTGCGGCGACGACCAGCTGACGAACCTGCGCATCGGACGCGTCCTTTCCGTCCGCAACATTCCGTTCGACATCGAGAAGGGCCAGATCCGGAAGGACGATCTCGTGCACTACGATCTCGTCGTCGTCCATTCCTCCTGCAAAGTTCCGCATCTCTCCGGTTTCATCGAAAACCTCGTCCTGTCCGACCGCATGCCCGTCGTCTATCTGGCCTCGGAATTCGCCATCGGCGCCATCCGGCCGTTGCTGGATCAACCGCTGTTCGCATTCGTCGATGACCAGCGGATCGACGCCGAACTCGGCATCGCGGCCGCGCTTCTCCTGAAGACTTCGACGGCGCTCAAGTCCGCGGCCGCCCAGGCGGAGAAAGCCGTCCATCGCGCCGACCTTCGTCGCATGATGGACGAATGCAAGAAGCAACTGTCCGACCGGGGCATGAGCGAAGCGGACGCCCATTCCCTCATTCTCAGGACGGCCATGGACCGGCAGATCTCGAAGTACGATGCATGCGCCTTTCTGATCGCGCAAAAGAAATCCGAAACCGATTGATTTCGGACGCCCATGCAAGTATAATGATGTCAAATCGGCGGACAAAGGCGTTCGCCATCCAGAAAGGCCGCATCCCCGTTCATGAGTGCGCCGCATCGTCAGAGGGGAACGCGTTCGACAATCGAATATGCCGAAATACACGAAAGAAGAGATTCTACGCGACGCCAGGGAGCAGAACGTCCGCTACATCCGTCTGACGTTCACCGATATCAACGGCACCATCAAGAGCGTCGAGATTCCGGTCAAGCGCCTCGAGACGGCGCTCGACGGGAAGGTCATGTTCGACGGATCCTCGATCGAGGGGTTCGTCCGCATCCTCGAGGCCGACATGTATCTTCATCCCGACCTCAACACCTGGCTCATCATGAACTGGGAGGAAACGAGCTACGGGAAGGTCGCGCGACTCATCTGCGACGTCTATACGCCGGATGGTAAACCGTTCCCCGGCGACCCGAGATCCAATCTGAAGCGGATCGCCGCCCGCATGGAGAAGCTTGGCTTCTCCGCCCTCAACATCGGCTTCGAACCGGAGTTCTACCTGTTCAAGACCAAGGAGAACGGCGAACCGATCCTCGATTTCACCGATCAGGGAGGGTATTTCGACCTTTCGCCGATCGATGGCGCCGGCGACTGCCGACGCGACATCGTCCTCGAACTCGAGAAGATCGGATTTACCGTCGAAGCGAGCCATCACGAAGTGGGCCCCGGACAGTGCGAGATCAACTTCCAGTTCTCCAACATCGTCGAAGCCTGCGACAACGTCCAGACGTTCAAACTCGTCGTCAAGAACATCGCCCGCCGTCATGGTCTGCACGCGACGTTCATGCCCAAGCCCGTCGCCAAGGTCGCCGGCAGCGGCATGCACTCCAACTGTTCGCTATGGGATTCGGATGGAAACAACGCCTTCTACGATCCGAGCGATCCCGCCGGTCTCAGTCTGACGGCACGCAAGTGGCTTACGGGCATTCTGACGCATGCCCGCGGGTTCTGCGCGATCACCAATCCGACCGTGAACTCCTACAAACGCCTCGTCCCCGGTTATGAAGCCCCCTGTTACGTTTCGTGGTCCGAGCACAATCGCTCGGTCATGGTCCGGATTCCGGCGACCCGTGGCCGTACGACCCGCACGGAGATCCGTAACGTCGACTGTTCCTGCAATCCCTACATGGGGATGGCGGTCATCCTCGCGAGCGGGCTCGACGGGATCGAGCGGAACCTGCCCCTGATCGGTCCGGTGAACGAGAACCTGTTCGAAAAGACCGCCGAAGAGCGAGCCGCGCTCGGCGTCGTCAATCTGCCGGACAATCTCAAGGAAGCGATCGGTACGTTGTCCGCCGACGAGATCGTCAAGGAAGCTCTCGGGGAGCACATCTTCGAGAAGTTCGTCGAACTCAAGAGCCGGGAGTGGGACGATTTCCGCCAGGCGGTCACGCAGTGGGAAATCAACCAGTATCTCAAAGTGATGTGAAAAGCAGAGCGCCGATCGGTCGATCGGCGCTCTTCATCTGATTCGGTCACGATTTCGCAAGGGGGTCGGGCGGCAGCATCGCCTGCAGGTCGGCGACCGTGAATTCGTACTTGCGGTTGCAGAAATGGCATACGGTCTCGATCGGCTTGCCTTCGGCGATCATCTCGTCGAGTTCGGTGCGATCCAGGGAGGCGATCCCACGGCCGAAACGCTCGCGACTGCAGTCGCAGCGGTACCCGAGCTCGAGGCGTTCCACGATCTCGTGTTCTCCCCCGGTGATCTCCTGGACGATCATCTCCGGCGTATAGCCGTCCTGGATGAGTTCGCTGACCGGTCGCATCGCCCGAATGGTCGCATCGATGCGGTCAAGCGTTTCCGGTTTCGCACCGGGCATGACTTGCAGGATGAAACCGCCGGCGGACACGATCGAATTGTCCGTTTCGACGAGGACTCCAAGACCGACGGCCGAGGGAATCTGTTCGCTCTTCAAGAAATAATACGTGAAATCCTCGGCGATCTCCCCGGTCTGCAGCTCGGCACTGGACGTGAAGATGTTGCGGATGTTCAGATTCTTCGTGACGTGGATGAAGCCGTCGTGTCCGACGACGAAACCGACGGCCAGTTTGCCGTCGTTCGTCGATCCGTGCACATGCGGATTTCCGACGTATCCGCGGACTTCACCGCGGGTATTCGTCGTAACGACGATCGGACCGAGGGGACCACCGCCGTCGATGCGGATCGAAAGACTCTGGTCGCCCTTGTACATGGCACCCATGATTGCGGCGGCCGTCAGGGTTCGACCGAGCGCCGCGGACGCCGCGGGAAACGTATCGTGGATGTTGCGGGCCTCTTCGGCGAGGTTCGTGGTTCGGGCGGCATAGAGACGGACGGTAGCGTCGAATGCATAGGCTTTGACAAGATAATCGTTCATGGTCGTTCACGCTCCGGGAACCATTATATCACAGTCGGGATCGGGAATCGATTTGCTTTGTCTTGGGAAGCCCCTCGGGGTATAATGGAACACGGAAAGTGGTGCATCGACATGAAATGGAAAATCCGCGATATCGAAATCCCGAACCAGGTCGTCCTCGCTCCGATGGCCGGCGTCACCAACCCCGCGTTCCGTCGCATCGCCAAAGAACTCGGCATCGGGCTGGTCTACACGGAAATGGTGTCGGACAAGGGACTTGGGCACAATAACGGCAGAACCCGCAGCATGCTGAAGATCGAACCAGATGAACATCCGGTCACCCTACAACTCTTTGGCGCCGATGTCGAGTCGATGGTCGCCGCGGCGATCATGATCGATCGCGAAACCGATGCGGACATCATCGACATCAATATGGGATGCCCGGTACCGAAGGTCGTGAAGTCGGACGCGGGATCCAAGTTGATGAAGGATCCCGAGAAGGCGTTCGAAATCGTAAGCCGGATCGTCTCATCGGTTCGTAAACCCGTCACCGCCAAGATCAGAAGCGGCTGGGATCACAACGACATCAATGCGGTGGCGTTTGCGAGAGGGATAGAAGAAGCGGGCATTAGCGCAATCGCCATTCACGCCCGTACTCGAACGCAGATGTACTCCGGAAGCGCGGACTGGTCGATCATCAGGGCAGTGAAGCAAGCCGTATCCGTGCCCGTCATCGGGAACGGAGACATCTATTCTCCCGAGGATGCGGCAACAATGTTGAAGGAAACCGGGTGCGATGCGGTGATGATCGGACGCGGTGTCCTCGGGAATCCGTGGTTGATCAGACAGACGGTCGACTATCTTGAACGAGGAAGCTATGATGGCGGACCGTCACTAACGGAACGTCGTGCGGGTATCATAAAACATATGGACTATCTGGTGAAGGAAGAAGGAGAAAAAATCGCGATACTCGAGATGCGAAGTCACGCAGCATGGTATCTTAAGGGATTGCGTGATTCCGCAAAGGCGAAGCTGGAAGTTTCCAAAGCCAGAACAAGAGATGAAATGCTAAGAATCCTGGACAGCTTCTTCGAAAGCACGGATTCTACGAACAAGCCAGGCGAGCTCGAATGAGGCGTCTGGCTTTTTGTTTTGTGAGAGCAGCGGATTTATATTTTAAAACGCCGATTTAATAGAGAATAGCAATATGCATGCATACAGTTAACGCTAGATATATGGCCAGATATAGTGATATACAAGATTGGATAATCGGTTTTGCGAAGCGATACGATTTTAGACGCGATGAGTGGGTAATATTTGGTCGGTGGCCAAAATGACAGTGTAAAAGTGATTCAATATATATAAAAATAGAACAACCATGTGGAACGACTGAGATACGTTCCCGAACGAAAGAGCCAAAATTCGGATCGAGCGATGCACAACTTGATCATTAACGTTCACAACGATCATCTTCATGGGCAGCATAGAAGTAGTAAGTCTCAGATTAAAACAAAATATAATGATAGTTAAATTATAGTATAGAGCTGCAAAACATCTATATCTGGCGATGTTTCTAAATATCATCATACGATGTCAGATCTCATATATAGCAAATCTGGAACAATGTCAAAGCCTAACAGAAGCAAAGGGAAATTTGACAAAATTCCATGATAACTTGAGTTGTTTTAGGGCGTTACCCCGTACGCAAGCCAGAAGGAATTGTCAACATCTTCTGTCTGCATTTGGATGAACTTGGTGATGACAGAAATATTGCTTGTTTTCCATATGAGATTTGATGTGAAGTTCGAACTTTCTCAAGATAACAGTTATGAATCGGGTAGCATGAATCGTAGTCTAGGGATCTATTTATCTTTAATTACGATAAAATGGCCTAACTATGTATATGTAAATATCTACGAAAAATGTGTGCCGAAAAACCAAACAAAGAAACATCATGAATGGATCTGGAAAAAAAGGACAAACACGGGAGAATGATTGAACGATCGTTTGTGCCAACAACGAATATAACAAATCATAATATTAGAAGAATATAGGTCTGTGTGACAATGCGTTTACTGATAGAAATGGTAAATACCCATTATAGTCATCGTTCTGTATGATCGACGACATTGATCTTTCAAAAACCCCGAATAGAAATCAATTTCACATCGTAAAGAACACGGCATTACAACGAAATATCGTGTGACCATTCTATAATAAACAAATTGTACATGACAGAGCGGCACGTGACTGCTGGATCGTTGAGAAAATGAATAAAACCAGAATCTATCAGAGGGCCCGTCCTCATCCATGATCTTCGAGATTCGATATTCGACTTCGTGAAGTCAATTCAGATCAATAGGAAAAAATCGATGATTTCGTGTTTATGAGAATATGGCTATATGTGGGCATTACTTGTTTCTCAAGATACAAACCTAATTCGTTGATGCTTCAAGTATTCATATCCTTGATTGAAATTATCGACACCTAAAATGTCTAGTTATGAGAGCCAAAAGCGTCATCATCATAGCATCGCTTAGACGAACAGTAGAAATCCATGTTAACATAATGTTTCTGCACGATCGAATTCGGTCGCTCAATGACACAATATTCAAAATCTAGTGGTTTAAAGTATATATGTATGCGACCTAATATATCTAATAAGTGAATTTACCGCCATATCTAGGGAAATGAATATACATACCATTTTTGCGATTTATGTGGCAAAGACAAAGCGTTTATTAAAAATGTGTATTCTAATAATAATATACATTCAAATACGACAAACTTCCTCGTTGTGTCATAAATTTGCATCATATTGATGGAATTGCACCAATAATATCAGCGTTATTCGAGCTGATCATACGTCGATGGTCGTGTTTGAGTCGGCTCTATATAGATAATTAAAATGTGGTCGCAATAACACGACCACAAAAGTAAATGGAGAACATAATGTAAACCAATATAGGGCAGATGTGACCTAAATATGGCTGTTCATGCGAGATAAATGACGTGATAAGCAGCAAAAGAGAACACGCGCGACAATATAGTAACATATAAGCCGACATCAATTTATGCGATATGTGTCAATTGAAAAAGGATTCAGATTGAATTATCTTATATATTGTTTGTAGATTCCAATAAGGCGTTCATTTAGATCAGCTTTGACGACCATGCCTTCGTTTTCATAATCAGTTTGTATGATGTTCGCATGATCCTTCAGAAAACTGTATATCTGGCCTTTATCATAGGGTAAGAATAATGTCACAATCACGTTATTTGAGTACAATTGGTCGTCTATCTTCTGAACGAGTCGGTCAAAACCGTCTCCCGTCTTTGCGCTGATGGTCAACCTCGGGTTCAAAGGCAAAGAAGGAGCGTCACTGATCAGGTCCGATTTGTTAATGACATAGATAATCGGAATGTTCTTGACCTCAAGGCTACGCAACACTTCATCCACAATTGCAGCCTGATTCGCGGCTTTCGGGTTGGATCCATCCACGATATGGAGGATCAGAGACGCTTCTTTGATCTCTTCGAGCGTCGATTTAAACGCTTCCACCAGATGATGCGGCAGCTTTGAGATGAATCCGACCGTATCCGTGACCAGAAACTGATGCTTGTTGCCCAGTTCAACGTTCCTCGTCGCCGTCTCCAAAGTCGCGAAGAGCATATCCTTCATAAAGACATATTTTTCTGTATTCGAAGTCGAGTATTCTAGCATCTTGTTCAGTATTGTTGATTTTCCGGAATTGGTGTATCCGGTCAACGCGACGGTGGGAATATCATCTTTCTTTCGCTTTTCACGTTGGGTTCTTCGAACGGAGACGATTTCTTTCAATTCTTCCTGTATGTGAGCGATTCGATCACGAAGGATTCTTTTATCCAGTTCCAATTTCGTCTCTCCCGGCCCCTTTGAACCGATCCCGCCTGATTGACGGGACAAGGAGGAATACATGCCAACGGTACGTGGAAGCATGTACTGGCTTTGTGCGAGTTCGACTTGAAGCATGGCTTCCTTTGTCCTGGCCCGCGAAGCGAAGATATCCAGAATCAGAATGGTACGGTCGATGACCTTGGCCGTGAGCGCCTTTTCCAGATTGCGAATGTGTGTCGGAGAGAGTTCATCGTCGAAAACGACGACGTCGGCACCCAACGTCGTCACAGCGCTCTTGATCTCCTCGGCCTTGCCTGATCCGATGTACAGCGCGGCGGTCGGCCCGTCGAGTCTTTGCGTAAAAGTTTCAAGAACCTGAAGGTCGCATGCCTCCGCAAGTGCGGACAGTTCCTTCATGTGATAATCGAATTCGATGCTTGCGTTGGTCTCGAGACCCACGAGGATTGCCTTTTCCATATTTTCATCACCACATAGTATTATATTACATTTGATTAGCTTTCGTATTTGTTTCCATATAGAAAAGGCTCTATCGCAACAATGTGCGAATATGATATAATTAACTGCATATTCCGGTAGACGAGGTTCATAGATGGATACGTCGAAACCCAGATTCAAGGATCGTATACGAGCACAATGGCGTCGCTGGAAAACCTATTTCCAATCATTCATCGCAGCCACTTTTGATCAACCCCGAAAAACATTCGTCTTTTTGGGGCTTTTCGTCTTTACCGTCCTGTTCATCATCCAGACGATGATTATCCTGACACGCAACAGTTTCTACAACAACTTCTCGGATGACATCATCCAGTACTACAGCATCATGTGCGATTTCATCGACCAGATCAAGGAAGGAACGCTCTCTTTCTTCAATCTGAACAACTATCTCGGCGCCTCCTTCTTCTCCGACGTCTACTACATCCCCCTTGACATCTTCACCTTCATCACGCTCCTGCTCAGCTATGTCTTTCCGACGGAGTTGGCGTACTCGACGACGGAATTGATCAAGATCTGGGCCGGCGTCATGGTTTTCGCATATTATCTTCGGATGACGGGTATGAAGAACCGAACCATTTTCTGGATGGGCATCGTCTACTTCGTGAGCGGCGGATCCGTCAGTTTCATGGCATTCCCGGTGTTCCTCTCACTGACCTTCTACCTGCCCGCCGCCCTCGTCGCGATTCAGTACTTTTTCCGCGGGAAGAAATGGGTCGTGCCACTGTTCACATGCGCTCTTGTATTCTACGATTTCTATCTCGCATACAGCGCGATGGCGTTCATGAGCGTGCTCTACGTCGTCGAGGCCCTCAAGCGGCCCGGAAACAAGGTATGGCCGTTTCTCCGTGACGGCGTCTCATTCCTCGGACTGATCCTTCTGGGCGTCGCGATGGCGGGCGTGATCCTCTATCCGAGCATTCTTTTCATACTCGAGGATACCTACCGTACCGAGGGTAGTTTCAACGCTTGGGTCGTGGAGGTGTTCGGGTACGAACTGAAGCTGTTCCAGCCGGAGATCTACATCCGCGTCCTCGCCAAGATTTTCACAGAACAGAAGGGCATCGGTTTCTATGGGTTCGAGAACAATTACGGACTCGAACACGTCTCGCTCTACATCACGATCGTCGGCATGGCGTTCATGTCCTACATCTGGTTCATGCGCGGACGCATCGCCCGCGTTTATAAGGTATTGATTCCATTCGGGTTGGTTCTGATCTTCTTCCCGATCTTTTCCTACGTATTTTCCGGCACTACCGATTCCCCGTACACGCGCTGGATCAACATGATGCCTCTGGTCGAGACGATGATCCTCGCCTATGTGTTCGACGAACACGGATTCGAGACGGAGAAGATGGGCTGGCTCACGATCCCGCTGTCCTTGCTTCTGGGTCTCGTCGGCTTCCTGATCTATTACTATATCGAGAAACTCGGAATCGATACATATTATGCAAGCCGCGACATCATGACGGCGGATACGATCCTGATGGGCGTCGCCGCAGTCTTCCTCGTGCTCGTGCTGGTCTTCGGGTGGATCGGCAAGAGGCGATGGATTCGCACGGTCTTCTGGGTCGAATGCCTCGTCGCCGTCGTCTACGCGTATTCGGGCCCCTTCTCGATCGCGAACAAGATCGACACCTTCGAATCGATGCACTCGATCGACGCTTTCCTCGAAGATCATCTCGAACGGGACGAATTCTACCGGGTGTACGTCGACTTGTCGCGCTTCGACGTCGAACAGCTCAACTTCAACCGCATGACCTCCTTCCCCACCAACACCGAGATCTTCCATTCGTGGACCGATGCCGAGACCAACGGGATCGGCTGCCTGCTGTTCGACGCCTGCGGATATAGCGGCGAATACCAGACGAAGCGGAAACTGGACACGCTCGCCTTGTATCTGAACCATTTTCTCGGCTACCGCTACGTCCTCGTTTCCGCCGTCAAGAACTACACGCTGGATAGCGCCTACTTCACCTATGTCGCCGGCGACGACACCTATCGCCTTTATGAAATCGCCGATGCGGAACCGTTCCAGGTCTACGAATCCTACATGGAATACGACGATTTCCAGAACTTCTCTTCGATCAATACGCAGATCGCGACGCAGAAGCTCCTGCTCATGCACGTCCTCATCGACGGAGAACGCTATGACGCGACATCATACAACCTGCTGCGCGCCACGCCGGCGAACGAGGGAACGGTCAAAACGCTGAACGCCCATCGCAGCGAGTCGTCGGCGACGCTCGTGACCACCGCCGGCATCGCCGATCCGACGGAACGCGCCTTCTATCGTTATGACGAGGATGCGCTCGATATCGGATTCGGTACCGGCGCCATCTACATCAACGTGAGTTCGCTCACGCCGCTCGACTACGGAGAGGTCTTCATGGAATTCGAGAACGGCAACCGGGACGACTGCGAAGTCGTGTCGGGATTGACGCATCAGGTCAAGTGCGAATTCTGGCTCGAACCGGTCGCCATCTATTTCGAGCAGAACGCCGCCTTCAATCAACCGAAGACCCTTCAGTATCGTCTCGAAAGGGCGATCGGAGGCGCCGCATATCTGGTGTACGACTTCGACAACGTGGCCTTCAGCCGCGATTCCGGGATGCTTTACTTCCAGATGTACAGTTCGCTCACGTTCGACCGCGTCTTCGTGGTCGACGAACTCGACAACGAAACGGAATGCTTCGAAGGGTATTACTATTTCGACACGATTCCGGAACGGATGTACGTGTTCAAGACCAACGACATGTACAATTATGCCAATCCGTTCAATCTATCCATCCGCTATGTGATCGACGACTTGACCGCCTACGACCAATATGCGGACGGAAGCGCCGCCGACGGCGAAACGATGGCGATCGAGCGCGGCACGATCAGGTTGTCATACCAACGCACGTCGGATACCGACTTCGACCAGATCGTCATGATTCCGGTCGCGTATTCGGAAGAGTGGAAGATCACGTCCGGTCAGGATTACGAGACGCTGTCGGTGTCGGGTGGATTTCTCGGCATCGTGATCCCCCACGGCGTCGCCGACATCTCCCTGACGCTCCGGTTCGAGCCGAAAGGACTTCCCCAAGGGGCGCTCGCGACCGCTTCCTCGACCGCGATCTACGCACTTGTGTTCCTCATCCCCTATCTCATCCGGCGCGGCAAACGCAGACGGACCGAGCCGACCAAGGAGGCAACCGAACATGAAGAAACTGACGATCATCGTTCCATCCTATAACGAAGAGAAGAACGTCCGCCCGTTCTTCGAGGAGACGGTGAAGCACCTGACGGATCCCGATTACGTCTACGAGATCCTTTATGTGAACGACGGATCCCGCGATGCGACCCTCGATGAGATCAAGGCCGTCGCGGCGGAAGATCCGCGCGTCCGGTACATCTCCTTCTCGCGCAATTTCGGAAAGGAAGCGGCGATGCACGCCGGCCTCGAGCACATCGCCGACAGCGACGCCGCGATCATCATCGACTGCGACCTGCAGCAGCCGCCTTCGCTGATTCCGGAGATGATCCGTTTCCATAAGGAAGGCTACCGGATCGTCTATACCAAGGGCAGCACGCGCAAGAACGAACCGAAGATGCGCGCGTTCTTCGCCAACCTCTACTACCGCTTCTACAACAGCTATGCCGACCGTCCGCTCGACAACGGCGCGAAGGACTTTCAGCTTCTGGATCGCGTCGTGATCGACGCGTTCCTGAAGATCAAGGACAAGAACCGTTTCATGAAGGGAATCTTCTCGTGGGTCGGATACAAACGGATCTGCCTGGAGTACGATTTCATTCCCCGGGTCCGCGGCAAGAGCAGCTGGAGCTTCAGGAGCCTGTTCCGCTACGGGTTCAACGGCATGAACCAGTTCTCCAACGTCATGATGGTGCTGCCGGCGCTCGGACTGCTCCTCGGACTTCTGCTCGCGGCCGCCGCCGTCGCCCTCTTCGCCGTCGGCGTCCTTGCGTTCGAGGCGTTCTTCATTTCCGCGATGATCATCGTCGCGTTCCTCTTTCTCGATCTGGTCGCCTACGGTCTGTTCTATCTGCTCTACCAGATCAGGCGTCAGGTTCTCGACCGCCCCCACTATCTGATCGAGGAAGCGTCCGAGGGAATCGACGTTGAATAGGATCTGGCGGTTCGTCAAGACGCATTTCCTCACCCGCAAGTTTCTCACCTTCGGCATCATCGGCGTCGTCAACACCGCGATCGACTCGCTCGTCTACCTGCTGTTCTTCGATCTTCTGGTTCCTGACGTCGTCTTCGTCGCGAGGGGCGTCGGCTTCATCGTCGCCTCAATCTTCTCGTATTTCGCGAACGCGCTCTTCACGTTCAAGCCGGAGTCCCGGAACGCCTCCCAGTTTGGCGTCGTGATGACCGTCTTCCTGATCCGGATGCTGGTCACGATGGGTCTCGCGGAAGCGATCAACTATGTCGTCGAAACCGGGATCGGCATCGATTATGGAACCGTGCCGATCGCCAAGCTGATCACACCGGTCATGTCTTCTGCGATCATGATCCCGATCGCCTATTTCGCGCTCGACGCGGCGTACCGCCGGTTCGGCGGAAAGCGGATCCGCTAAAAGACAAATCCGCCGTCAGCGATTGGCAACCGGACGGAATTATAGTACAATAGAGTCGATGTGTTCGACACGTTGGCATCTCATCCGAAAGCGGTGATCCCATGGGCAACTTCGAATTGCTTCTCATCATTTCGTACCTGTACGCCATCTTCCTGCTCGTACTGCGTACGAAGGTCAGCCACAAGGCGATCCGCCTCTTCAAGATCCTGCTCGTCGCGCTGTTCGTCGCCACGCTTTATCATCTGATCGCCGAGCCGTTCGTCGGCGTGGACCTCGCGGTCAAACTGATCGTCTTCGCACCGGCCGTCTACATCCTCGTAATGATGTACATCAACGAGATCAACACGGTGATGAAGAAGATCGGCGTCGGCAAGAAGAACAGGTCGCGGTCCGGTTCGAAGACCAATAACGATCTCGCGGCGAAACTGTCGACCGCGGTCGATTATCTCTCCGCCCGCAAGATCGGCGCCCTCATCTCCGTCGAGCGCGACATCAAGATGTCCGGTTACGTGAACAAGGCGATGATGGTGAACGCGCCCGTCACGTCCGAACTGCTCGCGACCATCTTCTTCACGAACACGCCGCTCCACGACGGCGCCGTGATCATCCGCGACGACATGATTCTCTGTGCGAAGGCCTACTATCCGTCCACGGACCGCACCGACCTTCCCCTGCATTACGGGACCCGCCACCGCGCCGCCATCGGCATCTCGGAACAGACGGACGCACTGACGATCGTCGTCTCCGAGGAGACGGGGTACGTCAGCGTCACGATCAACCGCCACATCGACTACAACGTCAGCAAGGAAACGCTCAACCTCTATTTTGAAAAATACCTCAAGATCCGATAAAAGTGCGAAAGCACTTTTTCTTTTCTCCGGTTTCCATTTACCCCGCTTTATGATATAATCGGGACAGAAAAACGACCCCGGAAGGAGGGCTATAATGGAACATTATGACGTTCTCGTCGTCGGCGCCGACGTCGGTTCCCTCGCCATCGCCCTCTACCTCGCACGGAAGATGAGGAAGGTCATCGTCTTCGCCGACGCAAGCGCCCGTCCGGCGCGTCGCGACACCGAAGAAGCGGTATCCGAATCGGGCGAGAAGTTCCGCTTCAGGAGTCCCCTGCTGCCGCCGGTTCCGGCCCTCGAGAAGGGCGGACTGTTCGCGCAGTATCTCGCGACGTTCGGTCTCGAAGAGGAAGTCAGGTTCCTTCCGGCCGTCTCCGACGCCGTGGTCGCCGCCGACGGTTCGATCCGCCGCCGCGTCGTCCGGCTCGACCAGTTCATGATCTATCTGGTGCGGCGCTATCCGAAGAGCCGCGACCGCATCCACCGCTTCTTCAACGACCTCGAACGCCATCGCCAGAACTATCGCGCCCAGCAGGACGGTCTGCTCGCCAATACCGACTACACGATCACGTCGCTGATGATCGAGTGGGGAGACCGAAGCCTCGCCGGACTGCTGCACAAGTACTTCTCGGATCCGGAACTCGTCGGCGAGTTTCTGCTCTTCGCCGAGATCAACGGACTTCCGATCGACGACGTGTCCTGCTACAACTTCTTCATCGCCTTCTTCAACGGGCTGAGCGACGGTTACTTCCATTTACTGACCTCGGAAGACGAACTCGTCCGATCGCTTTTGGCCAAACTTCAGATCGTCAGCCCGAAGATCGTCCAGAACCGCAAGTTGAAGGCCCTCTCCGCCCAGGGCGGCAAAGTCGTGCGCGCGCTGGATGCGAACGGCAAGGAAATCGCCGCCAAGTATCTCGTCGCCGCCGCGGATCCGCTTGCCTTCTACGAAACATACCTGCCCGAACTCGCCGAAGAACGCGCGTCCCTCGCACGCTATTACCCGAACCTGTCGCCCAAGCGCCGCTTCGGCACGCTCGTGATCGGCTTGTCCGCCAAGACGGCGACCGCCGGCATGGAGGAGGACGACTACCAGTTCGTCGCGGATCCGACCGCCCTGATCGCGATCGTCCGCCTCTTCAACCAGAAGATCGTCGATCCCGAGGCGGCCGCCGCCAAGAACGCCGCAGTCGCATGCGGGTTCGTCTATGACGAGGGAACCGAAATCACCCCGGAAAGCATCCTCGGCCTGCTCGAGCCGGCGTTCCCCAAATTCCGCAAGTACGTCGTCGCGACGAAACTCGCCGAGCCCCGTCCGCTCACGGGCATGCTTTCGGAAGAAGGCGTCCGCAAGGGACTGTCGATCGACCGGCAGATCGAGATCGAATCGGGCGAGGCTTCCCGCATCCTCGACAACCTCTACCTCGTCGGCCGCTGGTTCCGCCCGGAGGCGGGACTCTTCGGCATCTTCCAGAATGCCCTGAACTGCGCCGACCAGATCGAGGAGCGGCTCTATCTCGGCGAAGACGACGCCTTCCGATCGCTTTCCAACGACGAGATCATGATGATGATCCGCCAGAACTACGACGCGCCCTCCCTCGGCAAGACGGAGCGGCACATCAATTTCCATATCGGGAAAAGCGATTACTTCGTCCGCACGAAGGATCGGAACATCACGCTCCATCGCGGCGCGTACGTCCAGCCCGACGTGACGATCTACTCCACCAGCGACAAGCTTGCCGACCTTCTCATGAAGAAGGTCGGGCTTCAGGAAGTGATGGAGTCGGGCGGATTCAAGTACCAGGGGCGCGAGACCGACCTCTACGACGTCGTCGCCGCGTTCAAGCTCGACGACTACCAGGACGAGGAAGCGCCGCCCTACCAACCGACCACCAAGGTCTATTTCGCAGGCGTCAAGATCCTCTTCGCCCATCTGATCGTGTGGAGCGTCGCCGCGCTGCTGACGAACTGGCTGCCGATGATCTGGATCGCCCCGTTCGCGCTTGCGCTCTCGGGGGCGTTCGTCTATCTCAAGTTCGTCCTCTTCAAGAAGATCAGCTGGTTCGAGTACGGTCTGCTCGGCCTCGGCGTCGCCTGTACCGTGGCGGCGGCCGTCTGGCCGGCCTTCAACCACCTGCTCCGCGACGACCCGCTGCTCGGCGCACTCGGGCTCGCGTTCTTCGTCTCGTGGCTCGTCGACCGGCCGATCGTGTACGATTTCCACCGGTACGACGTGCGCGGCGACTATGCGTCGACCAACCTCTTCAAGGTCGTGAACAACGGCCTGAACCTGGTCTGGGCGCTGATCTTCTTCACGATCCTCGGGTACGTCTACGTGTCCGGCGAGCGTTACGTGACCGTGCTCTACAATCTGGTCTTCTTCGGTATCTTCCTCACCTACTACTATCCGTGGATGTACGTGAAGACCAACATCAAGAAATGACGTCTCGGACGGAAAGGGGCTGATGCCGTGAACGATATCCTCATCTACGTGGAACTGGGTCTGTCCCTGTTTTTGATCGTCGCCAGTTCGATCGCCTACCGCAAGTGGCGGATCTGGAAGCTGATCCTCTTCCCGATTGTGCTCGCCCCCTATCCGATCATGACGTTCGCACCGTCCTGGATCCCCTTCCTCACGATCGACCAGTTCAACTTCTACTACGAACTCTTCGCGCTCGCCGCGACCGTGGTCTTCGCGGTCGGCTTCCGATCCAAGATCCGCATCACCCGCAATCTCACCGACTACGATTTCTTCGAACTCGAAAAGGAGCTCGACGAGGTCAAGGACGCTTCCGAACTCCTGCGGCTGCGCTACATTTCGACGATCGGTCTGCTCAACGAAGCCCTCGCCTTCCACGACGCGGAAGCCGGAACGCTGTTCGTGACAGATCAATTCCGCAAGATCGGCGAGCTTGAGAAGAGCGAGTTCACGCTCGACGAATACGCCGAACTGATCCATCAGGACGACCGCGCCCAGTATCTGTCCGCGATCCGCAAGGCATCGAAGAAGAACCCCTCCTACGACATCAAGTACCGCGTTCTGCGGCCCTCGGGGGTCGTCTGGGTCGAGGAGCGCGGAAAGGCCTTCGAGTTCGGCGGCAAGGTCCAGGTCGTCGCGTCGACGCGCGCGATCGACATGAGGCTGTTTCCGGAAACGCTGATCCACGAACTCGATTCGGTACCGACCGAACAGCAGCTCGTGCAGTATCTGACACAGATCCTGAAGGAGCCCGAGACGTTCTACCTCGTGATGATCCAACTCACCAACATCCCCGACGTCAACGCCCGTTTCGGACGGGACGTCGGCAACCTGATGATCGCCGAATACATCAAGAAGATGCGCTACCACTTCGCCAAGGACGTCAACAGCATCTTCCGCATCACCGGCATCCAGTTCGCCCTGGTGATCCGCGAACAGCGCAAATACGACGTGCTCCTCCGCGCCCTGCAGAGCGGCGGCGAACTCATCAACCTGATGATCAACATTGGCGGCATCCAGCAGGTGGTCTATCCCAACCTCGGCGTCATCAAGCACGAACCGTGGTCGACCTACTCGCTCAACGAGTACGTCAGCCTCGCCAACAAGGCCCTCGAAGAAGCGATCCGCAACCCCAAGAAGAACTATTCGATCTTCGGCGAATGAACCGTTCCGCGTCATCGACGCGAACCCATACGGCCAGGAGGATTCCATGTATTCGGCATTGATCGTCGCCGCCGGCGGCGGCACCAGGATGCGCCTGTCCTACAACAAGATCTTCTGCCTCATCCGCGGGAAGGCGATGCTATTGTACGGCGTCGACGCCTTCCTCGCCGATCCCGACTTCGACGAGGTCGTGATCGTCCACGCCCCCGCCGAGGAGGAGGACGTGAAGCGCCTGTGCGGCGACCGCCGCGTGCGTTTCGTCCCCGGCGGCGCGAGTCGTCAGGAAAGCGTCCGAAACGGACTCGTCACGATCAAGAACGAGGTCGTCTTCATCCACGACGCCGCGCGTCCGAATCTCCGTCAGGCGGATCTGGACCGGCTCAAGGCGGTTCTCACCGAAGCGCCCGCGCTCACGCTCGGAGTCAAGGTCAGAGATACTTTGAAAACGGTGGAAAACAGCCAAATCACGGGATCCATCGATCGCGATACGACCTATGCCCTGCAGACTCCGCAGGTGTTTCCGACGTCGAAGATCCGACTTGCGCACGATCGATGCGCCGGCGCTTCGGTCCCGTTCACGGACGACACCTCGGTCTATGCCGCCGGCCTCGGCGAACCGGTAACGCTGGTCGAGGGCGACTACGGCAACCTCAAGGTCACCACAATGTCGGATCTCAAGCTGCTGGAGGATATCATATGATCAGAATCGGTTTTTCGAAGGACATCCATCCGCTCGTTTCCGGTCGGCCGTTCATTCTCGGGGGAATCCGTCTCGACGCCCCGTACGGGCCGCTGGGGCACTCGGACGGCGACTGCCTGCTGCACGCGATCGCCGAGTCGATCCTCGGTGCGCTCGCGCTCGGCGACCTCGGCAAGTTCTTTCCGGACGACGACCCGAAGTACAAGAACTACGATTCGGCGCTGATCCTGAAGGAAGTCTTCGACTACATCGACAAGAAGGGCTACGTGGTCTCCAACCTGGACTGCATGGTCTCGCTCGAAGCGCCCAAGCTGCGGCCGTACGTCGACGACATGCGTCGGCGCATCGCCGGCATCCTGAACGTCGAGCCGTCCCGCATCTCCGTCAAGGCGACCACCTTCGAGGGCCTCGGGATCGTCGGCGAGGGCAAGGCGATCGTCTGCGAGGCGGTCGTCCTGCTCGAGACCGACATGTTCATGATGCTGTGACGGGCGGGAACGCCCGTTTTCCTTGCCGAAGGATGAAATCCTTGCTTTTCGGCGAAATGTGGTACAATAGTAATGCACTCCAAGGGAGATGAGGACATGCTCGAAACGGCACACGGAGAATTCGAACTGATCAAGAACCACCGGGACGCGTTCATCCTGGACGACTTCAACAAGCGCTATCTCGACGTCTTCAACGTCTATCCCTACCTCGTCGGCGACTACGCCTCGGGCATGCTCCGCCTCAAGGGTTTCACCAAGAATGGCCGGATCAACGGCGTGAAGACGGTTCCGGACTACCTGATGGAATCCTGCGCGCTCAACTGTCCCTACTACATCCTGAAGAATCCGCACTTCGATCCGAACACGAAGCGGGATTCCTGAAAGGCAAGAGACCCATGACCTACGAACAGATCATCGAAGAGATCAACACCGTCATCAATCTCGTCCGTCCCTACATCCAGCGCGACGGCGGCGACGTCAAGTTCGTCCGTTTCGAGGACGGCATCGTCTACATCGAGATGTCCGGCGCCTGCGTCGGCTGCGGCGGTTTCGAAAGCACCCTCCGCGAACTCGTCGAGGACACGCTCCTCGAACGCGTCCCCGGCGTCATCGGCGTCGAGCACGTCTGAAAGGAACAGCCATGATCGTCACCAAGGAATACATGAAGACCCGCTGCCTCGAACTCCTTCAGGAACGCGGCGTCGCGATCGCCGACATCACCCAGATCGTCTACGACCTGCAGAAGAAATACATCCCCGACCTGACCCTCGCCGTCTGCGAGGAGGCGGTCGACCGCGTCCTCTCCAAGCGCGAGGTCCACAACGCCATCCTCACCGGCGTCGAACTCGACATGCTCGCGGAACAGGGCAAGCTCTCCGAGCCGCTCCAGACGCTCGTGAACGAGGACAACCCGCTCTACGGCATCGACGAGATCCTCGTGCTCTCCATCTGCAACCTCTACGGTTCGATCGGTCTCACCAACTTCGGCTACGTCGACAAGGTGAAGCCCGGGATCATCGGCCGGCTCGACAAGGCCGGCAAGGAGACGTCCCAGTGCCACACCTTCATGGACGACATCATCGGCGCCGTCGCCGCGGCCGCCGCGAGTTCCGTCGCCCACAACAGCGCCCTCTGAAACCGCGCCCTTCGGGGTGCGGTTTTTTGTATCCATCGTTCGACGCATGTGTTATACTGAAAACAAGCAACCATCGCGAGGTTAATGGACATGGACAAAGGGGATCTGGTCAAGGGACGGATCACCGGCATCAAATCGTATGGCGCGTTCGTCAAACTCGACGGCGACGTCGACGGGTTGGTCCACATCTCCGAGGTGAGCGACGGCTTCGTCCGTCGCATCGACGATTTCTTCAAGGTCGGCGACGTCGTCGAGCTCGAGGTCCTGGGGTTCACCGAGGAGGGCAAGGTCAGTCTCAGTTACAAGCGCGCCAACCGCGCGCATCGGAAGAAGTACGTGACGATCGTCCTGAAGAGCGGATTCGAGCCGCTCGGGGAAATGCTCCCGATCTGGATCGCACGACATCGCAAGGGCGGCGGATGAGCATCCGCCGCTTTTCCTTTCCGCGCCGAAAGCGTTTCATCGGATGAATTTCTGATGCAAACGGACCGGTTGTGATATAATAATTAATGCTTTTTGTATGAATCGGAGGATTTTTCATGGAAAAATACATCAGATTGGACGCGAGCCGCGCGCTCGCCTTCGTCCCGGAAGGGGCGCTCAAGCAGATTCAGAAGGAAATCACCGTGGCCGCGCGCGCGTTGACCCACGGCACCGGAAAGGGTGCCGAATTCACCGGCTGGCTGTCGCTGCCCGATACCTATGACAAGGCCGAGTTCACCCGCATCGAACTCGCCGCGAAGAAGATCCGCCGCCAGGCCGACGTGCTTGTCGTGATCGGCATCGGCGGCTCCTATCTCGGCGCCAAGGCGGCGATCGACATGCTGACGCCGTACTTCGAAAAAAAGAAGAAGCTCGAGGTCGTGTTCGCCGGCCAGCAGATGTCCTCGTCGTACCTCGCCGACCTCGTCGACTATCTCGCGAACAAGGACTTCGCCGTCAACGTGATCTCCAAGTCGGGCACGACCACCGAACCCGCGATCGCCTTCCGCGTCTTCAAGAACCTGCTGGAGACGAAATACGGAATCGAAGGCGCCAAGGAACGCATCTACGCCACCACCGACAAGTCGAAGGGAGCGCTCCGCAAACTCGCCGAGGAACGCGGCTACGAGACCTTCGTCGTCCCTGACGACGTCGGCGGACGCTTCAGCGTCCTCACCGCCGTCGGATTGCTTCCGATCGCCGCCGCCGGCATCAACATCCGCCAGGTGATGAAGGGCGCGAAGGCCGCGAAGAAGGCCTACGCGACCAACTCCGTCCTCAAGAACGACGCCCACCTCTACGCCGCCGTGCGCAACCTCCTCTACCGCGGGAACAAGGCGATCGAGATGATGGTCAACTACGAGCCCGCGCTCAACTCCTTCTCCGAATGGTGGAAGCAGCTCTTCGGCGAGTCCGAAGGCAAGAACCGCCAGGGGATCTTCCCCGCCGCGGCCGCCTTCTCGACCGACCTCCATTCGCTCGGCCAGTATGTCCAGGACGGACGTCGGATCTTCTTCGAGACGGTCCTCAAGGTCGAGCAACCGCGCCGCGAAGTCACGATCGGCACCGAGAAGGTCGACCTCGACGGCCTCAACTACCTCGCCGGAAAAACCGTCGACTACGTGAACAACAAGGCCTTCGAAGGTACCCTCCTCGCCCACGAGGAAGGCATGGTACCCAACATCGTCCTCTCGATTCCGGAACTGACCCCCTACGCCTTCGGCCAGCTCGTCTATTTCTTCGAATACGCCTGCGGCGTCTCCGCCTCCGTCCTCGGAGTCAACCCGTTCGACCAGCCCGGCGTCGAGGCCTACAAGAAGAACATGTTCGCCCTGCTCGGGAAGCCCGGTTACGAGAAACTGAAGGCCGAACTCGAAGCGAAGCTGAACAAGTAAAACCAAAGCGTCCCCGCACGGATCCTGGATGGATCGGCGGGGACGCTCTTTTTTCGATCGGCGAAGCTACTTGCGAATGTCGAGACGGATCTTCCCGTCCTTCACCTCGACGATCCGGTCGGCCTTCTCGGCGATCCGGCGGTCGTGGGTGATGATCACGAACGTGGTCTTGTATTTGCGGTTGATCTCGCGCAGAAGGTCATAGACCTGCTCGGTGGTGTCCGAGTCGAGGTTGCCGGTCGGTTCGTCGGCGAGGATGATCTCGGGACGGTTCATCAGCGCGCGGGCGATCGCGGTGCGCTGCTGCTGGCCGCCGGACATGTTCACGGCGAGGTTGTCCTTCACCTTCGTCAGCCCGACGAGCGCCATCAGTTCGTCGGCGCGCGCCCGGATCTCATCGGTGATCGGCGTGCCGGCGATCCTGACCGGCATCAGGACGTTCTCGTAGGCGGTGAACTCGGGAAGCAGGTAGTGGAACTGGAAGATGAAGCCGATCGTCTTGTTCCGGAGGGAGGCGAGCTCGTCCTTCGAGAGGTCGGTCGTCTTTACGCCGTTCACGAGGACGTCGCCGCTCGTCGGCTTGTCAAGCGTGCCGATGATGTTGAGGAGCGTCGACTTGCCCGATCCCGACTGGCCGATGATCGAGTTGAAGGATTCCTTCTCGAAGGCGAGGTTGATGTCGAAGAGCACCTGCGTCTTGACCGCCGATCCGTAGATCTTCTCGACGTGGCGCAGTTCGATGACGTTGTCAGCCATTCTTGATCACCTCGATGATGGAGATCTTCTTCGACTTGCCCGCCGGGATCAGCGAGGCGAGCGAGGAGGATGTGAATGCGATCAGCGCCGAAAGCGCCATGAAGCCGGGATCAATCAGGATCGGCACGACCGGCGTGCCGTCCGGATTGAGGGCGAAGGTGGTGAAGGAAAAGAGCAGGCCGAGGCCGAGGAGCAGTCCGACGATCGCACCGAAGACGCCGAGGATCATGCCTTCCGAAAGGAAGATGAAGCTGGCGTCGCGGTCCTTGATGCCCATCGCCTTGAGGATGCCGACCTGCTTGGACTTCTGGAGGACGGTGATCGCGAGGACGCTCGCGATCGCGAGGACGACGGAAAGGGTGACGAAGACCTGGATCATGAGCGACGATGCCGTCTGGCCGGAGAGGCCGGAGAGCAGCGATTCGTTCTGGCTCTTCCAGTCGACGACCTCGATCGAGGGATCGTCGACGTAGGCGGCGATCGTCGCCGCGTCGAGGTCCGAATCGAACTCCTGGTCCAGCCGCATGATGATCGTCGAGACGACGTCGCCGACGTTCAGGACGTCGCGGACGGTCGGAAGCGTGGTGACGATCAGGGTGTCGTTGGTCTGCTGGACCTTGAAGTCGAAGGTGCCGACGATCGTGACGAAGGTGTGTTCGTCCGCGCCGCTGCCGGTCGGCGGGTTGTAGATGTCGAGGACGTCGCCCAGCTCGTAGCCGAATTCGACGAGGAGGCTCTCGCCGACGATGACCTCGAAGTCGGCTTCGGGGAGGCGTCCTTGCACGAGTTTCTCGGAGAGACGATAGATCGCATCCGATTTTGACAGATCGGTGCCCCGCAGGATCACCGGACGGTTCTCCGTGAAGAGTACCGAGTTCGCGTCGAGCGTCGTGGCGACCGCCTCGACGTTCTCGAGTCCGCCGATGAAGGAGACATAGTCGGCGTAGTCGGCGATATACTCCTCGGCTTCCGTCTTCTGCACGGTGATCTGCGAGGAACTGCCGATCGTCTTGTCGAGGAGGGAGGCCTGTAGACCGGTGATGAGCGATCCGATGAAGACCTGGACGGAGACGCCGACGCCGATGCCGAGGACGATTCCGATCGTCTGGCCGAGGCTCGACCTGAGGAAGCGAAGCGCGATCTTGAAGGCCAGCCTCATCGGAGTTTCTCCCCGAGCGCGACGATATCCCGGAAGGACTGGACGGCGTCGCCGCAGCCGACGCACTTCACGTGCGAGGGATCGCGGAAGGCGTTTCCGCCGAGCGCGATCCGGACGTCCGGACGCTCCGCCCGGATCCGTTCGACGAGTTCATAGGTCTTGACGAGGTTGTAGTAGTTCGTGACGCCGAGGGCGACGACGTCGGGCGTAAAGAAGCGGACGGCGGCGAGGATGTCGCGGACGGGGGTGTTCGCACCGACGAACTTGACCTCGAAACCGGCCAGTTCGAAGAAGTCGGCGGCCATCCGGGCGCCGATCTCGTGGTATTCCTCGGGCGGGCAGACGACGAGCGCCTTCTTCCCGACGGAGACGAATCCGGGCGCTTCCTTCGCCTTCAGCACGTACGGATAGGCGATTTCGACGATCGCGCGCACGATCGACGTGCGGACGTGCTCCCGCCAGATGCAGGACTCGTCGTTCTCGGGGCAATGGAATTGGTTCAGGACCGGTCCGAGGATCATCTCGTACAGGTCGGAGACCGCGATCGAGCCGCTTTCGAGCAGTTCGAGCGCGTACCGGACGGCGCCGGCCTTGTCCTCGTTCTTCAGAAATTCGGCGAAGCGGTCGTAGATGGATTTCATGATGGATCACTCCTTTTCATCACTAAATATGCGAATCATTCTATGAAATTATACCCTGAACGGCCCGTCGCGCCAAGCGAGATGCACAGCGACGCATCGGGATGTCGGAATCCGCTTCGATGATACGACGAATCCGTCGGTTTCTCAAGTCGAAAGTAGAAAAAACCCGCCGAAAGCGGCGGGCATGGACGTCATTTCTTGAGGTTCGCGGCGGCGATGACGGCCTTGTCGAAGGCGATGAACGTCCGCGTCTTGGATTTGGCGATCTCGACGGTCGAGACGTGCTCGAGGACCTCGCCGTCGTTCTGGAAATACTGCGGCGAGTCGGTCGCGATCCGGATCTTCCGGCCGACGAGCAGGGTCACGTACTTCTTGAACTTCAGGTGGAGTCCCGAATAGATCGTCATGAAGAGGAACGAGATCAGTGCGCGCGAGATGCTGTGGGCGATTAGGATCTGGAAGGTCTCGGCTTCCGGATCCGCATCCGGCGTCGCCTTCATCCCGCCGCCGAAATAGCGGCCGTTCTGGACGGCGACGAAGAAGGTCTTCTCGAACTCGTGCTTGACGCCGTCGACCTCGACGGTCGTCTTCATCGGCTTGAAACCGGAGAAGCCCTTGAAGGCATTGATGAAGTAGGAGAGTTTGTTCTTGTGCTTGTCGGCGTTGACGTAATGGCAGACGGCGGCGTCGACGCCGATCCCGCAGCCGTTGATGAAGTCGACAGTGCCGGCTTCGGTCACGGCGCGACCGAGACGGACGTCGGCCCGCTTCATCGGCTTGAGGGTGCGGAGGGTGTCGTTGCCAGAACCGCTCTGGGCGAAGTGGATGTTCGCCTTGACGGCGCCCACGTCGACGTGGTTGATCATGTAGTTGATCGTACCGTCACCGCCGCAGTAGACGATGTCGGTGACCGCCGGATTGGCTTTCAGGAACCCGAGCAGGTCGTCGATCTTGAAGGTGGACCGGAGGATGAAGGGGATGCCCTTCTTCTGGAAGAACTTGACGATCTTGGAGGTCGTCCACTTGGACTTGCGGTTGAAGGACAGGGGATTGTGGATGATCAGATACATCGGGGCACCTTCCTTGGTTCGCGATGGGTCAAGCGCATTACGAGACTCTATTATATCATAAATCGCATATCAACGGACGTTTTCTACAGATTCGCCACACAAACCCGCGCCTTCATCCGACCTGCAGCGAACGGAAGGATCGCGGGGTCGAAACCGACGTTTCGTGGTATAATGTTCGGTAGAGAAAACACAAAGGAATCAGTCATGGAAAAAATCATCCACATCGCCGATCTGGCGGATATGAAACGCTTCGCCGCCGCCGTCGCGGCGCATGCGAAACCCGGTTTCGTAATCGGACTCGCGGGCGATCTCGGCAGCGGGAAAACCACCTTCACGAAATACCTGGCGCAGGCCATGGGGATCAAAGACGTCGTCAACTCGCCGACGTTCACGATCCTCAAGATCTACAAGGGCGGACTGCCGCTGTACCACATGGACGTGTACCGTCTCGAGACGATCGGCTACGACTGGAGTCTCGAGGAGTTCATCGGAGGAGACGGCGTCGCGGTGATCGAATGGTACCCCTACGTCAAGGCGATGCTGCCGCAAGAACTGATCACGATCGACATCCGGGCGACGGGCGAAAACACCCGCGAGATCCGGATCGAAGGGGAGGGCGCTTATGAACCCATCGTCGAAGACGTTGTTTCTCGATACCGCGACTAGGCATGTCTACCTGGCCGTCGTGATCGACGGGGTCGTCGCCGATTCCGTCTATCAGGTGGGCGACAACGACCACTCCGTGACGATCCTGCCGCTTCTAGAAGCGATGCTCAAGCGGCTCGGCATCGGGCTCCGCGACCTCGATCAGATCGTCGTCGGCATCGGTCCGGGATCCTACACCGGCGTCCGCATCGGCGTCTCGATCGCGAAGATGATCGGCTACCTGAACGGGACCCCGGTCCGCTCCGTCTCTTCGCTCGCGCTCCTCGCATCCGGCGCTCCGGAAGGCGTCGTCCTGCCGTTCGTCGACGCCCGGCGCGGCAACGCGTTCATGGGACTGTATCGGATCGACCAGAACACGATGGAGGAACTGACGCCCGACACGCTCGAAAACGTCGAAATCTTCCGGGGAAGGATCGGCGAACCGTACGAACTGCGCCTCGCCGGCACCCCCGATCCCGTCCGCATCCTGAACTCGACTCTGGCAAAGACGATCGAGGACATCCACGCGCTCGTCCCCAACTACCTGCAGGTGACGGAGGCGGAGCGCAAGAAGGCGGACGCATGAAGCCGGCGATCCGCTTCATGTCGGCCGACGACATTCCCGCGATCGTCGCGGCCGACCGCCGCATCCTCGGCCATTCCCTCGGTGAACAGACGATCGCGACCGAACTCTCGGAAAATCCCTTCGCCCACTACTTCGTGATGGAAGACGAGGACACGTGCGAATTCTACGGACATGTCTCTCTCTGGGTCGATCCGCCGCTCGCCCAGGTCGTCAACATCTACGTCGTCCCGGAACACCGTCGCGTCGGCCTCGGCGCCTTTCTCATGGAATTCGCGATCGCCTTCCTGAAGAGTCGCGGATGCAACACCCTGACGCTCGAGGTGCGCCCCACCAACGCCGCCGCGATCGCCTACTATGCGAAATACGGCTTCGTCAAGGTGGCCGTACGGAAACAATACTACGAGAACGGCGAAGACGCCGATCTCATGCTGCTCAACATTCGTTAGAAACGGAGCCAGAACCATGTACGTACTCGGCGTCGAATCCAGTTGCGACGAGACTTCCGTCGCCGTCGTCAAGGACGGTCGCGAGGTCCTCTCGAACGTCGTGCTGTCCCAGATCGACATCCATCAGGAATATGGGGGAGTCGTCCCCGAAATCGCGTCCCGCGAACACGTCAAGGGGGTCTCTATGGTCTTCGACCAGGCGATCCGGCAGGCCGGCATCCGCTACGAGGACGTCGACCTCGTCGCCGTCACGAACGGTCCCGGACTGATCGGGTCCCTGCTCGTCGGCGTGAACGCCGCCAAGGTGGTCGCGATGAACTTCGGGATCCCGCTCGTCGGCGTCCACCACATCGCGGGCCACATCTACGCCAACAACCTCGAGCGTCCGCTCGAGTTCCCCTGCCTCGCCCTCGTCGTCTCGGGCGGGCACACCGAACTCGATCTGATGAACGGGCATTTCGACTTCGTCAAGCTCGGCGAAACCCAGGACGACGCCGTCGGCGAAGCCTACGACAAGGTCGGACGGGTCCTTGATCTGCCCTATCCGGGCGGACCCGTCGTCGACCGGCTCGCCGCCCTCGGGAAGGACGTTTTTGGATTCCCGCGGCCGATGATGGACGTCCCCGGCTACGACTTCAGTTTCTCGGGGCTGAAGAGCCACGTGATCAACACCCACCACAACATGGTCCAGCGCGGGGAAGCGATCGTCAAGGAGGATTTCTGTCGGAGTTTCCAGGACGCCGTCACCGACGTCCTCTGCCAGAAGACGAAACGCGCCGCGAAGGAATACGGCGTGAAGCAGGTCATCGTCGCCGGCGGCGTCGCCGCCAACCGCGGCCTGCGTGCGAAGATGGCCGCGACGATCACCGACGTCCCGGTATATTTCCCGGCGATGAAGTACTGCACGGACAACGCCGCGATGATCGCCGCCGCCGGCTATTTCAAGTTCCGGAAATACGGCGCCACGGACGATTTGTATCTGAACGGCGATTCCCGCCTTGCATTAAAGTGATTATCAAGTAAAATAGAATCATATTCCAGTCAGCGAAGGTGATTTCAATGGATATGTCATCCAATTTCGTCAAGTCGATCATCGAGGAAGACCTCGCGTCCGGTCGCGTCAAGGAGATCCTGACGCGCTTCCCGCCGGAGCCGAACGCCTACCTTCATATCGGTCACGCCCGCGCCATCATCACCAACTTCGAGCTCGCGAAAATGTTCGGCGGGAAGACCAACCTCCGGTTCGACGACACCAATCCGGTCAAGGAGGACGCGATGTTCGTCGAAGCCATCAAGGGCGACATCGAGTGGCTCGGCTACGAGCCGGCCGCCGTCTTCTTCGGTTCGGACTATTTCGAAGAGACCTACCGCCGCGCGGTACGGATGATCAAGAAGGGCCTCGCCTACGTCTGCGACCTGTCGGCCGACGAGGTCTCCGCTCATCGCGGCACCCTGACGGAGCCGGGTCGTCCTTCCCCCAACCGCGACCGTTCGATCGAGGAGAACCTGCGGCTGTTCGAGGAAATGCGCGCCGGCAAATATGCGGACGGCGAGAAGACGCTCCGCGCCAAGATCGACATGGCTTCCCCCAACATCAACATGCGCGACCCGGTGATGTACCGGATCCTCCACGTCACCCACCACAACACCGGCGACAAGTGGTGCATCTATCCGATGTACGACTTCGCCCATCCGCTCCAGGACGCGATCGAAGGGGTGTCCCATTCGCTCTGTTCGCTCGAATACGTCGACCACCGGCCGCTCTACGACTGGTTCGTCGAGAAGGCGGAGATGGAGCACGTCCCGCACCAGTACGAGTTCGGCCGTCTCAACATCACCAACACGATCATGTCGAAAAGATACCTCAAGCAACTCGTCGAGGCGAAGGTCGTGCGGGGTTACGACGACCCGCGCATGCCGACGCTGGTCGGCCTGCGCCGCCGCGGGTATACTCCGAAAGCGATCCGCAACTTCGTGCTCGGCACCGGGCTCTCCCGGATCAACTCGACGGTCTCCTCGGAGATGCTCGAGAACTGCCTGCGCGACGACCTCAAGGCGAAGGCGCTGCGCACCCATGCGGTCCTGAATCCGCTCAAGCTGACGATCGAGAACTACCCCGACGGGATGACAGAGACCTTCGAGATCCCGAACAACGGCGACAACCCCGACCTCGGATCCCGCACCGTCTCGTTCTCGAAGCACGTCTGGATCGAACGGGAGGACTTTTCGGAGAACGTTCCCGACAAGGGCTGGAAGCGCCTGTCGGTCGGTCTCGAGGTCCGGCTCATGCAGGCCTATTTCGTGAAATGCGTCGGCGTCGTGAAGAACGACGCGGGCGAGATCGTCGAGGTGCGCTGCACCTACGATCCGGAGACCCGCTCCGGATCCGGCTTCAACGCCCGCAAGCCCAACGGCAACATCCACTGGGTCGACGCCGCGACGGCGCTTAAGGCGACGTTCAACCTGCTCGAACCGCTGATGGTCGACTCCGATTCCGACCGGCCGCTCTTCGACCGTCTGAACCCGCATTCGTGGAACGAGGCGAAAGGCTACGTCGAAGCCAACCTGAAGGACGTGGCGGTCGAGACCAAGTTCCAGTTCGTCCGCATGGGATATTTCTCCGTCGACTACGACTCGAAGCCGGGAGCGCTCGTCTTCAACCGCATCGTCGAGTTGAAGTCGAGTTTCAAGTGACGATGAAGAAGACGATTCTCAAACTCGTCGTCTATGCGGCCATCGCGCTCGCGAGTGTCGCCGGACTGGTGTCGAACGTCGTTCTGCTCCTAAGCGGCAATGCCGGCTGGACCCTCGGCCGGGGGATCGCGTTCGCGTTCGCCTTCCTCGTCCTGTTCGCGTTCTCGCTGCACCTGGCGATCGTCGCCGCGCTCGCCCTGCGCAAACCGCCGGAACGTTAAAACCCCCATGGACGGATTCCCTCGACGGGAATCCGTTTTCATCTCCGCGAGCGCTCCGTCCGTCAGCTTTCTGCGAGGACGCGGTACGCTGGTCGAGGAGGCGACAGTCGGATGTCAAACCGATTTGAAAAGGAGTCTTTAAAGACTCCTTTAAAACGAAGAAAATTGAAAAAATCACACATCATTGTCGCTCCGGGAGAACGTCCCTATGGTATAATATTGACAGGTGATGACGCATGGGCAAGGGCATCTTCGACCAACTGAATGAGCAGCAGGCCCTCGCCGTCAGGACCGTCCACGGTCCCGTCATGGCGGTCGCCGGAGCCGGGTCCGGAAAGACGCGGGTGCTCACCAACCGGATCGCCTATCTGATCGACGAGATCGGGATCCCGGCGAACCACATCCTGGCGATCACGTTCACGAACAGGGCGGCCGACGAAATGCGCGGCCGCGTTTTTCGAATGACGGATCTGCCGCTGAACGGCATCTGGCTTTCCACCTTCCACGCGATGGGCGCGAAGATCCTCCGCTTCGACATCCACCATCTCGGCTACGCGGACAACTTCCAGATCCTCGACGACGACGACTCGCTCGTCATCGTCAAGAACGTGATGAAGGAACTCGACCTCGACCCGAAGAAGTTCTCGCCCAAGGCGATCGCCGGCATGATCGAGGAGGCGAAGGCCGATCCCGACACGATCGAACTCGCCCAGCCCGCCTGGCGCAAGGTGATCGGCGAGATCTTCGAACGCTATCAGAAGTTTCTGAAGGACAACGACCTCGTCGACTTCCAGGACCTGCTCGTGCTGCCTCTCAGACTCTTCCGGGAGTTCCCGGAAGTCTTGAAGAAGTACCAGGAATGGTTCTCCTACATCCTCGTGGACGAATTTCAGGACACGAACGACCTGCAGTACGACCTCGTCTACCTGCTGGCGAAGGAACACCGGAACCTCTTCATCGTCGGCGACGAGGACCAGAGCATCTACGCCTTCCGCGGCGCCAACATCGCCAACATCCGCAAGTTCATGAAGGACTTTCCTGAGCATACGAAGATCATCCTGAACCAGAACTACCGGTCCGTCTCGACGATCCTCGACGCCGCCAACGCCGTCATCAGGCACAACCGGAACCGCATTCCGAAGGATCTCTTCTCGACCCTCGGCGAGGGCGAGCGGATCGTCCACTTCAAGGCGGAGAGCGACGAGGAGGAAGCCTACTGGATCTACAACCGGATCCGCACCCTCGTCAAGCTCGGCGGGATCACCTATCGCGATTTCGCGATCCTCTACCGGAACAACGCGATGAGCCGCCGCTTCGAGGACGTCATGCTCAAGTACAACGTCCCCCACAAGGTCATCGGGAACCTCTCCTTCTACAAGCGCAAGGAGATCAAGGACGTCATCGCCTATCTCCGGCTGATCGTCAACCGAGGCGACGATTACGCCTTTTCCCGCATCTACAACGAACCCAAGCGCGGGATCGGCGAGACCACCTTCGAGAAGATGAAGGAGGCCGCCGTCCGCGCCGACCTGAAGCTGATGGACCTGATCGACGACGACCTTTCCGGCATCGTCGGAAAGGCCGCCGCCGAAAAGCTGAAGGCGTTTCGCACCGCGATCGACGAGATCCGCGGCGACATCGAGAACAGGAACCTGCTCGAGACCTACGACGCCGTCCTCGAACGTTCGGGATACAACGCGATGCTCTCGCGTGATGCGCTCACGGCCGAGCAGATGCTCGAGGCCGAACGCCGGCGCGAAAACCTATCCGAGTTCAAGACCATCCTCCTGGAGAAGCTCAAGGAGATGGGCAACATCACCAACATGGACAAGCTCGTGCAGATTCTGACGGAACTGGCGCTGCGCGCCGAGGCCGAGGACGAGCTCGCCGACGACAACTTCGTGAGCCTGATGACGATGCATTCCGCCAAGGGACTCGAGTTCAAGGTCGTCTTCCTCACCTGCTTCGAACAGACCCTCTTCCCCTCTTCGCAGTCGCTCTTCGAACGCGCCGACGTCGAGGAGGAACGCCGTCTCTTCTACGTCGCCCTCACCCGGGCGAAGGAACGCGTCTTCATCACCAACGCCCAGCAGCGCCTGATGTACGGGCGCTACCAGGACAATCCGGATTCCGAATTCCTCGCGGAGATCGACGACGCCCTGATCGAGCATCAGGGTCTGTCGAAACCGAAGGTGCGGTCCGAATTCGGATTCCCGAAGCCGGAACCGCGCGTCACCGAACTTCGGCCGGCGGCCGCGCCGTCCTATGTCCCGACGGGCCTCCGGCTCGCCATCGGCGACAAGGTGAAGCACGCCGTCTTCGGCGAGGGAATCGTCGTGATGATCGATTCCGACAAGGCGACGATCGCCTTCAAGGCGCCCGTCGGGATCAAGATCCTGATGAAGGACCACCCATCGATCCAGAAAGCGTAGGTGCCCCATGGACGTCAACTCCCGGATCAAGGAACTCAGAACCGCCATCGAGCGCGCCAATTACGAGTACTATGCGCTCGATGCCCCCTCCCTCACCGACGCCGAATTCGACGCCTTGATGAACGAGCTGATCGAACTGGAACGACTCCATCCCGAACTGGCGACGCCCGACTCGCCGACGCGGCGCGTCGGCTCCGGCATGGTCGAGCGGTTCGAGAAGGTCGTCCACCCGTCGCCGATGCTTTCCCTGTCGAACGTATACGACGAGAACGAACTGCGGGACTTCGACGCCCGCGTCCGGAAGGAAGTTCCGGAGTACACCTACGTCGCCGAACTCAAGATCGACGGTCTGTCGATCTCGCTGATCTACGAAAACGGCAGCCTCGTGCGCGCCGCCACCCGAGGCGACGGCACGATCGGCGAGGACGTCACCGCGAACGTCCGCACGATCCGCTCGATTCCGCTCACCATCCCCCATCGGGGACGCCTCGAGGTGCGCGGCGAGGTCTTCATGGACGATGCCGCCTTCGAAGCCGTGAACCGCGAGAAGGCGACCCTCGGCGAGGAACCCTTCAAGAACCTCCGCAACGCCGCCGCCGGCTCGCTCCGACTGCTCGATTCCACCGCCGTCGCCCGCCGCCGGCTCGACGCCTACATCTACTACATGATGGACCGCACCCTCGCTCCGACCCATTTCGAGGCGCTTTCGCTGCTCAAGCGGCTCGGCTTCAAGACCAATCCGGAGTCACGCCTCTGCCACGACATCAACGATGTCGTCGCCTACGTGGCGAAGGTCGAGGCGCTCCGCCGCTCGCTTCCGTACGACACCGACGGCGTCGTCGTCAAGGTGAACGAGTTCGCGCTCTACGAGAAGATCGGCTACACCGCGAAGTCGCCGCGTTGGGCGACCGCGTACAAGTATCCCCCCGAAGAGGTCGTCACCGTCCTGAACGCGATCACCTTCCAGATCGGGCGGACCGGCGTCGTCACGCCGGTCGCCGAACTCACTCCCGTCGTCGTCTCGGGATCGCTCGTGTCGCGGGCGACCCTTCACAACGAGGATTACTGCAAGAACCTCGACATCCGCGTCGGCGACCGCGTCGTGGTCCGCAAGGCCGGAGAAGTCATCCCGGCCGTCGTACGGGTCGTCCCGGAACGCCGCGACGGCACCGAAATCCCGTTCGCGATGGCGACGTCGTGTCCCGTCTGCGGCGGACCGCTCCTGCGCGCCGAAGGCGAAGCCGAGTATTTCTGCATCAATCCGGACTGCGACGCGAAGAAGATCAACGGCCTGATCCATTTCGCCTCGCGCGACGCCTACGACGTCGACGGGCTCGGCGAGAAGGTCGTCACCGACTTCTACAACGACGGGTTCCTCCGTTCGATCCCGGACATCTTCCGCCTGAAGGACCATGCCCAGGAACTGATTCTGAAGGAAGGCTTCGGCGAAAAGTCGATCATGTCCCTCCTCGACGCGATCGAGGCGTCGAAGCGGAACAACCTCGACCGGCTTCTCTTCGGTCTTGGGATCAGACTCGTCGGTCAGAAGACGGCGAAGACCGTCTGCGAACGGTATCCCGCGATGGATCGGATCGCGACGCTCTCGATCGACGACCTCCTCAAGGTCCAGGACGTCGGCGAAACGACCGCGGCCGCGATCGTCGAATGGTTCGCCGTTCCCGAAAACGCCCGGATGATCGACGAACTCGAATCCCTCGGGCTGAACATGACCTACGTGTCCGACCGGGTCGCGGCGACGACGCCCTTCACGGACAAGACCGTCGTCATCACCGGGACGCTTTCCGGATGGTCGCGAAGCGAGGCCGAAGCGCTCGTGGAGCGCTACGGCGGCCGCGTCGCCGGCTCCGTCTCGAAGAAGACCGACCTGATCGTGGCCGGGACGGACGCAGGATCGAAATTGACCAAAGGACGCGAACTCGGCGTCCGCATCGTCGACGAAGAAGGCTTCCGCGCCCTCCTCGCCGAGATCGAACAGCAGTAAAAAATCCATCATGTCAGGAGGCGACGCCGTGGACGGACAGATCGTCATCAAAGGCGCTCGCGAGAACAATCTCAAGGCGATCGATCTCACGCTTCCCAAGAACAAGCTCATCGTCATGACGGGTCTTTCCGGTTCCGGGAAGACCAGTCTGGCGTTCGATACGATCTACGAGGAAGGCCGACGCCGCTACGTCGAGTCGCTTTCGGCGTACGCCCGCCAGTTCCTCGGAAACATGGAGAAGCCCGACGTCGACTCGATCGAGGGTCTTTCGCCGGCGATCTCGATCGACCAGAAGACGACCTCGAACAACCCGCGTTCGACGGTCGGCACGGTCACCGAGATCTACGACTACCTGCGTCTCCTCTACGCCCGCATCGGCCGCCCCTATTGCCCGGAGCACGGCATCGAGATCTCGCGCCAGACGATCCAGGAGATGACCAACCGGATCCTCGAGCACGACGGCGCCAGGGTCGCCGTTCTTTCGCCTGTGGTCCGCGGGAAGAAGGGCGCGCAGGAAAAGGTTCTCACCGACCTGCGCAAGGACGGGTTCACCCGGATCCGCCTGAACGGCGAATACCGCGACCTCGACGAGGAGATCGAACTCGAGAAGACGAAGCGCTACGACATCGAGGTCGTGATCGACCGCGTCGTCGTCAAGGAGGGTGTGCGGTCGCGCCTGTACGATTCGATCGAGACCGCATGCAAGCGTTCCGAAGGCCTGATGATCGCGATCGTCGACGACGTCGAGATGCTCTTCTCGGAAAACTACAGCTGCCCGTACTGCGGCTTCACGATCCCGAAACTCGAACCGCGGCTGTTTTCGTTCAACTCGCCCTTCGGGGCTTGCCCCGACTGCTCGGGGCTCGGCTTCAAGCGCAAGATCGATACCCACCTGCTCGTCCCGGACGAATCGCTCTCGCTTTCCGGCGGTGTCCTCGACAAGTACGCGAATACCGAATCGATCTATTTCCAGATGGTCGCCCAGGCCGCCAAGGCGCACGGCATCGATCTCGACAAGCCGTTCTCCGAACTGACCGAAGAGCAGCGCCACGTCATCTTCTTCGGTTCCGACAAGGTGATCCACTACAAGTTCCTTTCGAAGTCCTCCGAATTCGAGCACAACCAGAAGAAGACCTTCGAGGGCGTCGTGAACAGCCTCGAGCGCCGCTACGTGGAGACAACGTCGCGGATGATCCGCGACTGGATCGAGACGATGATGAACGACATCCCCTGCGAACGCTGCGGCGGGAAGCGCCTCTCCGAAGAGGCCCTGTCGGTGCGCATCGACGGGAAGAACATCCACGAGGTCTCGACGATGACGGTACAGAACCATCTCGCCCACATCGACGGCTTCCACCTTTCCGAGCGCGACCACGAGATCGCCCGACCGATCCTGCGCGAGATCAAGACCCGACTTTCGTTCCTCGCCAACGTCGGCCTCGAATACCTCTCGCTGTCCCGGTCGGCCGGGACGCTTTCCGGCGGCGAATCGCAGCGGATCCGGCTCGCGACCCAGATCGGCTCGCGCCTCACGGGCGTGCTCTACGTCCTCGACGAACCGTCGATCGGCCTCCATCAGCGCGACAACCGCCGCCTGATCGACACGATGCGGGACATGCGCGACATCGGGAACACGATGATCGTCGTCGAGCACGACATGGAGATGATCGGCTCCGCCGACTTCGTCGTCGACATCGGCCCCGGCGCCGGCATCCACGGCGGCGAGGTGATGTTCGCCGGGACTCCCGACGAGATGATGAAATGTCCAAAGTCGATCACCGGGAAGTATCTCTCCGGCGAGCTCGCGATCCCCGTCCCGGCGACGCGCCGGAAGGCGGAGCGCGGGTTCGTGACGATCCGCGGCGCCCGCCAGAACAACCTGAAGAACATCGACGTGTCGATTCCCGTCGGGCTCTTCACGGTCGTCACCGGTGTCTCCGGATCGGGCAAGTCGTCGCTCGTGAACGAAGTCCTGTACAAGGGGCTCGCCAACCGCATCACCCGCCGCAACGAGATCGCCGGCGTGTGCGACGCGATCGACGGCTACGAGGTCTTCGACAAGATCATCGACATCGACCAGTCGGCGATCGGACGCACGCCGCGCTCCAATCCCGCCACCTATACCGGCGTCTTCGACGACATCCGCGACCTCTTCTCGATGACCAACGAAGCGAAGACGCGCGGCTACGACAAGAGCCGCTTCTCCTTCAACGTCAAGGGCGGCCGCTGCGAACAGTGCGGCGGCGACGGCGTGATCAAGATCGAGATGCACTTCATGCCGGACATCTATGTCACCTGCGACCAGTGTCATGGCAAGCGCTACAACCAGGAGACGCTCGACGTCAAGTACAAGGGCAAGTCGATCGCCGACGTCCTCGAGATGACGATCGAGGACGCGGTGCCGTTCTTCCAGAACATCCCGAAGATCCACACGCGCCTGAAGACGATCAACGACGTCGGTCTCGGCTACATCAAGCTCGGCCAGTCGTCGGTGACGCTCTCGGGCGGCGAGGCGCAGCGCGTCAAGCTCGCGAGCGAACTGTACAAGCGGATCACCGACAAGTCGATCTACATCCTCGACGAACCGACCACCGGCCTTCACTCGCACGACATCGTCAACCTCCTGAAGGTGCTTCAGGACATCGTCGACGCCGGCGCCACGGTCGTCGTGATCGAGCACAACCTCGACGTGATCAAGGTCGCCGACCATCTGATCGACCTCGGTCCCGAAGGCGGCGACCGCGGCGGCGAAATCATCGTCGTCGGCACCCCGGAGGAAGTCGCGGCGACCCCGCGGAGCTACACCGGACAGTATCTGAAGAAGATCCTGGCGGGAGGGAACTGACCTCCCGCCTTTCCTTTCCTCGGGAATTTCTCGAAGTATGCGGCGAAATGTGTTATCATAAAAGGTAGCCCGCACGCGGGCGAAAGGGCATCCGGACATGAAGAAGAACGACGAGGACCTGCGCAAGGACATCGAAAACCTCGAGAAACTGATCGAGCAGGTCAAGGCCCAGAACCGCGAGGATCTGGACAAACTGAAGAAGGAAGCCAAGCCTGGTGCGCGCAAGGTGCGCGCGATCCGGATCGACCTGGCCGCCGACTACACCCCGTCCCTGACGACGAACCTTGTCGTCGGGTTCTTGGTCAACTTCATCCTCTTCGTCGTCCTCTTCGGCCTCGTCGGCCTCGCCGAGGCCGACTCCGTCTGGATCTACGCCGGCCTCGCGGCGGCGTTCACCGTCTACGAAGTCCTGATCCGCCGCTATTTTTTCCGGCGTCAGATGAAGATCGTGATGTACTCGTCGGGACTGGTCTTCTTCCTCCTGCACCTGTTGTTCTTCTACGCCGCCGACCTGCTTGTCCTGCCGACCCAGTTCTCGTTCTACAACCTCTGGTATCCGCTGGTCGGCGTCGCCTCCTTCACGATGATCCGCTTCCTCGTGAGACTCGCCTACATCGGCGCCGTCCGACGGCTCTCCGGCCGCGGAACGCCGCAATCCTGAACGGAAGGAAGGCATCCCCATGGAACAGAAACTCACCGTCCGCGACGTCGTCGGCGGACTGAAGCTCGAGGTCCTCGCCGGTTCCGAAGGCGTCGGTCGGCCCGTCACGAACCCGTCCGTCTCCAAGCCCGGACTCGAACTCGCCGGTCTGTTCGACTTCTACGAATCGGACCGCATCCAGATCATCGGCTCAAAGGAGGGCACCTTCTTCCACTGGCTGAACCAAAGCGACCAGGAGATCCGCGTCCGGATGCTGTTCGAGAAGCAGCCGCCGGCCTTCGTTTTCTCGAAGAACGTGGTCGTCCCCGATCTGTTCCTCCGCCTCGGCGAGGAATACGCGATCCCGGTCCTGAAGAGCGCGTACAAGACCTCGTCGCTTTTCAGCGAACTCTTCAACTTCCTGCAGGCGGCGCTCGCCGAGCGCCAGACGATCCACGGCGTCCTCCTCGACATCAACGGCGTCGGCGTCGTGATCACCGGCGAATCCGGTGTCGGCAAGTCCGAGGTCGCGCTCGAACTGGTGCGGCGCGGATACATGCTCGTCGCCGACGACATCGTCGAGGTCTACCAGAAGGAGAAGGGGATCGTGATCGGATCCTCCCCCGACCTTCTGAAGAAGTATCTCGAGATCCGCGGCATCGGGATCGTGAACGTCGTCAACCTCTTCGGCGTCCGCGCCTACCGCGAGAACAAGCGCATCTCGATGTTCGTCAACCTCGTCAAGTGGGACGCCTTCACCGACTTCGACCGCCTCGGCCTGAAGGAAGACGCCCGGCTCGTGTTCGACACCCCGATCACGTCGGTGTCGATCCCGATCACCGAAGCCCGCAACACCGCCACGCTCGTCGAGGCGGCCGCCTACGACTTCAAGGCGAAGCAGCTCGGCTACCATTCGGCCAAGCAGTTCGACGCCGACCTGAACGCGCGCATCCTCGAGAACGCGAAGAAACGGGAGGAATGACACCATGACCATGAAGCAGCGCCTGATCCGGATCGCGATCGTTCTCGGTACGATCCTCGCCGTCCTCGTCGTCGCATCCCTGATCGACACGACGCCGACCTGGAAGACCGCCGAAGGCGATTACGAGGTCGTCTTCGCCGACTACGACGGCACCGTCCTCAAGACCGTCTCCTGCACCGCGGGCGAAGCCTGCGACATCGTCGCCCCGGCGGCTCCCGACAACAAGGAGAACTGCTATTTCACCCGCTGGAACCTGTGGGAGAGCCATTGGGACGAGATTGACGGCGACGTCACGATCAAAGCCGTCTATACCCTCGACAACCGCCTGGTCGTGATCGGCGACCGCGCCGTCGTGTTCTATTCCATCTTCATCATGACGGGCATCATGCTCGCGCTCGCGTTCGGCCTCAAGGAGGCGAAGCGGACCGGTCTCGACCGGGACGCGCTGACCGACGGATTCCTCTGGATCGTCCCGATCGCGATTCTGGGAGCGCGCCTCTGGTACGTCGCTTTCGAATGGGAGAGTTTCGTTTACGGCGGCTTCTTCCCGTCCCTTCTGCGGATCCTCGGGTTCCAGAACGGAACCCTCGACTTCACCAACTTCGGTCTTTCGGGACTGGCGATCCACGGGGCCTTCGTCTTCGCGGCGATCTCGACGATCGTCTACTGCAGGGTCCGCAAGATCGATTTCTGGAAGGTCGCCGACCTCCTTGCGGTCGGCTTCGTGTTCGCCCAGACGTTCGGCCGCTGGGGCAACTTCCTCAATCAGGAAGCCCATGGCGGGGCGATCTTCGGCTACACGTCCGGAACCCTCACCAACCTCCAGCTGGAGGCGCAGTGGACCTATCTCAGGCATACGCTCCACCTGCCCGAGTTCATCGCCAACAACATGTACGTCGTCCGGGGCCTCCACGGGCTGTCGGTCGAGCCGATCACCGGCTACTACCATCCCACCTTCCTGTACGAACTGCTTCTGAACTGGATCGGGTTCGGAATCGCCCTGGTCCTCAGGCGTCTGAAGACGGTCCGAATCGGCGAACTGTTGCCGTTCTACCTCGTCTGGTACGGCATCGTGCGCATCTTCATCGAATCGATGCGAACCGACCCGCTGACCTACGTGATCTTCGGAGTCGAACTGCAGGCGGCGACGACGACGTCGATCCTGATGATCCTCGGCGCGATCGCGCTCGATCTCCTGATCCGCTACCGCTTCAAGACCGGAACCTACGGCGACGTTCCGGGCGCATTCGACTTTTCGGAACTGAAACGGGCGAAGAAGGATCTCTGATCCGATGGTCCGCTGCGAACTTCTGATCGTCGGCTGCGGTCCCGCCGGAATGATGGCGGCGATCTACGCCAAACGCGCCGACAAGGACGTCGTCGTGCTCGACCGCTCGACCCCGGGCGGCCGCGTGCTTTCCACCTACCAGGTCGACAACTACCTCGGCTTCGGCCGCGTCTCGGCCGAGGAACTCGTCGCCAAGATGGTCACGCATCTGCGCGACCTCGGGATCGAGGACCGCTACGGAAAGGTCCTCTCGATCCGGCAGGAGGAGCAGGGATTCCGAATCACGACGGACGCCGACGAATATCTGTGCGACGCCGTGATCGTCGCCACCGGCACGAAGTCGAAGACGCTCGGAGTCACGAACGAATCCGCCTTCGTCGGGAAGGGTCTCTCCTACTGCGCCGTCTGCGACGGCATCTTCTTCAAGGACAAGGACGTCGTCGTCATCGGCGGCGGCGACTCTGCTCTCGAAGAGAGTAACTACCTCTCCCGCATCGCCCGCTCGGTGACGATCGTCCACGACCTCCCCGAACTCACCGCCGCGGCCGGACTCGCCGCGCGCGTTCGCCGCAACCCGGCGATCGCGATCCTGACGGAGACGGCCGTGACCGGGTTCGTCGGCGCGCGTCTGCTCGAAGGCGTCGCGATCCGCGACAGGCGCACCGGCGCGGAGCGCGTGCTGCCCGCCCAGGGGGCGTTCGTGTACGTCGGGAATCTTCCCGAGACGGGATATCTGTCCGGCACCGGCGCCGTCGGCGCGGACGGGTTCATCGCCGTCGACCGGGACATGAAGACGAAGGTTCCCGGCCTCTTCGCCGCCGGCGACGTCACGAAGAAGGATTTCCGCCTGATCGCGACCGCGATCTCGGACGGAGCGATCGCCGCCCTGTCGGCGGTCAAGTATCTCGACGATCTCAGAAAAACGGAGGGATGACGATGTCGTTCACCGCCGACGTCAAGGCCGAACTGGCCAACGCCCGCGATTCAGCCTGTTGCGCCCGCGCCGAACTGTCGGCGCTTCTGGCCGTGGGCGGCGCGGTCGAACTGCGCCGGACGGGACTCGCCCTGACGTTCCAGACGACCAACAACGCGGTCGTCAGGAAATTTCTGAAACTATTGAAGGAGCGTTACAAGGTCGAGCCGCTGACGATGACGAAAAGGCGTCTGAACCTCCAGAAGAACGACATCTACGTCGTCGAGATCGAGGAGCGGGTCCAGAACATCGTCGACGATCTCGTCCTGATGAACAGAAACGCCCTCTTCTTCCAGGAGGTCGACGATTCACTCGTCGCCAAGGAGTGCTGCCGCAGGGCGTACCTGCGCGGCGCCTTCCTCGCCGGCGGATCGATGAACTCGCCGGAGACGCCGACCTACCATCTCGAGATCCAGACCTTCTCGGAACGGCTGGCGGAGAGCGTCGCGAAGCTCGCGAACGGCTTCGACCTCGGCGCCCGGACCACGAAGAACCGCCGTGGCTGGATCGTCTACGTCAAGGAGGCGGAACGGATCTCCGACTTCATGCGCGTGACGGGGGCGACGAACGAATTGTTCCGCTTCGAGGATGCGCGCATCAAGCGCGATTTCGCGAACTCGATCAACCGCGTCATGAACTGCGACATCGCCAACGAGGAGAAGGCGCTGAAGGCCGCCCGCGAACAGCTCGAACTGATCGCGAAGATCGAGGCCTTCAAGCCGCAGGACATGCCCAAGAGCCTCGCGGAGATCGTCTTCCTGCGCAAGAAGTATCCGGAGTCGACGCTCGTCGAACTCACGTACGCCGCCGAGGAGCATTTCGGGAAGATGCTTACGAAGTCGGCGATCAACCACCGCTTCCGCGCCCTCAAGGACTATCTCGTCGAACTCGAATACCTCCGGGAGGAATCACGATGATCCGCGGCATCGGCGTCGACATCGCCGCCGTCGCGCGGTTCCGCGCGATCGATCCCGCCCACATCCTGTCACCCGGGGAACTGGAACTCTACGCCGCGTTCGGAATCCCGGAGAGGCGCGCCGAGTTCCTCGCCGGCCGCTTCGCCGTCAAAGAGGCCATCATCAAGGCCGCCCCGACCGGACTCTCGATCCGATCCATCACCGCGATCCATGTCGGAAACGACGTGAACGGCCGCCCCTACCTCGCGTCCGGACAGTTTCCCGAAGACCGGGTATGGCTCTCGATCTCGCACGAGGGGGACTACGCCGTCGGTCTTTGCGTGATCGAATCGAAGTGAATCGTGAGGTTTTCGCGACGGCCTCATCTTGTGCTTGCAAAAGCGGTCAAAAGAAGGTATCATTATTAATGCTAATCTTCAATCTGGGGTGACCATCATGGCGACTTACGCGAAAGGCTTCAAGAAGCAATCCGGAGAACTCCTCCTGCTCAAGATCATCGTCGGACTGATCGGCTTCGTGCTCGTATCCGTCCTCGTCATCTTCCTCTACGACCTGACCGTATCGGTCGGCAGCTACGACGACTACACGCACATCACCAAGTACGACGAAGTGCTCACGCAGACCGTCGACGCCGCGCAGGTCCAGGACTACATCGTCTATTTCTACAACGACACCTGCGAGAACTGCGTCGCGATCCAGAAGGACGCGCTCCGCCTCGTCTCCCGCATCAACAAGAACGACACCGTCGTCTATTTCGTGAACACCGCCGAGATCACCGAGGATACCGCCGGCGACAAGGACGCCTTCCTCGGCGTCATCAGCCTGAGCTCGCTCAGGACGCCGATGCTCGTCGTCGTGAACGACGGCGAATTCTACGAGACCGCGATCGGATCGACCGCCGTGCTCGAGATGCTCGAACTCGTCAAGACCGGCGACTACGCCCCGTTCAACTGAATCCAGCCTTCCAGAACCCCGGAGTTGCGCTCCGGGGTTTTCTTTTTTCCCTACCGCGAAATGGCCCCGGTGTGGTATAAATAATATGAAGACATTCGACCGAAGGTGGTTCATCATGGATTACATTAACGATGCATTGATCGCGCGCGTCGCCGGCGATCTCAAGGTCAAACCCGACCAGGTGAAGACGGTTCTCTCCCTTCTCGGCGAAGGCAACACCGTCCCGTTCATCGCCCGCTACCGCAAGGAGGCGACCGGTTCGCTCGACGAGGAGCAGATCCGGACGATCGAGAAGGAATACGAATACGGCGTCTCGCTCCAGAAGCGCAAGGACGACATCAGCCGTCTGATCGACGAGAAGGGGCTTCTGACCGACGAACTCAAGGCCGCAATCGCCGCGGCGACGAAGCTCGTCGACCTCGAGGACATCTACCGCCCGTTCAAGGAAAAGAAGAAGACGAAGGCGACCGACGCGATCGCCAAGGGTCTCGAGCCGCTCGCGAAGGCGATCTACGCCTTCCCGAAGGACAAGACCCCCGAGGATCTCGCCGCCCCGTTCGTGAACGATGCCGTGGCTTCGGTCGCGGACGCCCTCGAAGGCGCCGGATACATCATCGCCGAATGGATTTCCGATGACGCGAAGCACCGCAAGTGGATCCGCGACTTCACCTGGAACAAGGGCACCCTCGCGACGAAGATCAAGAAGGACGCCAAGGACGAACTGCAGGTCTACAGGAATTATTACGATTACAGCGAGCCGATGAAGCAGGTCAAGCCGCACCGGATCCTCGCGATCAACCGCGCCGAGGAGGAGAAGGTCGTCTCCGCCGACGTCATCGTCGAGATCGGCGACGTCCACCTCCACCTCGAGGAAGAGATCGTCGGCGGCCGGCGTTCACCGTCCGTCCCGCTTGTGCAGGACGCGATCAAGGACGCCTACAAGCGCCTGATCGCCCCGGCGATCGAAAGAGAACTGCGCGGCGAGATGACCGAGAAGGCCGAGGACCAGGCGATCAAACTCTTCGCCGAGAACCTGAAGGCGCTCCTCCTCCAGCCGCCGATGAAGGGCAAGACCGTCCTCGGCGTCGACCCCGCCTACCGCACCGGATGCAAGTACGCGGTCGTTGACCCGTTCGGCACCTTCAGGGCGAAGGGCGTCGTCCATCCCCACGAAGCCTACGTCGGCCAGCGCGTCAATCCGCGCCAGGTCGAGGAGGCGAAGAAGGAGATCAAGGACGTCGTCGCGAAATACGGCGTCGACGTCGTCGCCATCGGCAACGGCACCGCCTCGCGCGAGACCGAGGCGTTCATCGTCGAGGTTCTGAAGGAACTCGACCGTCCCGTCTTCTACGTGATCGTGAGCGAAGCCGGCGCCTCCGTCTATTCCGCCGGCGAGATCGCCCGTGCCGAATTCCCCGACTTCGCGGTCGAGGAGCGATCCGCCGTCTCGATCGCCCGCCGCATGCAGGACCCGCTTTCCGAACTCGTCAAGATCGACCCCCAGGCGATCGGCGTCGGCCAGTACCAGCACGACGTCTCCCAGGCGAAGCTTTCCGAACGCCTCGACTTTGTCGTCTCCTCGGCCGTGAACGAAGTCGGCGTCAACGTCAACACCGCCTCGGCATCGCTCCTCCAATACGTCTCGGGTCTCAACACCGCCGTCGCCTCGAACATCGTCAAGCACCGCGAGGCGAACGGTCCGTTTTCCGACCGCGAGGCCCTGAAGAAGGTCGCGAAGCTCGGTCCGAAGGCCTTCCAGCAGGCGGTCGGCTTCCTGCGCGTCCCGGATTCCGGGAACCCGCTCGACAAGACCCCGATCCACCCCGAATCCTACGACACCGCGCTCGCGGTCCTTTCGCACCTGTCGATCGATCCGTCGATGCTCGGCACCGAGGAGACGAAGCAACGCATCGCCGCCGCCGACCGCGGGAAGGTCGCGTCCGAACTCGGCCTGAACCCGGTCACCGTCGAAGACCTGTTCGACGCCTTCGCCTCGCCGTCGCGCGACCCGCGCGACCGCTATCCGCAGCCGCTCCTCAAGAGCGACCTCCTCAAACTCGAGGATCTGAAGGCGGGCATGGAACTTCAGGGCACGGTCCGCAACGTCGTCGACTTCGGCGCGTTCATCGACTGCGGGATCAAGGAAGCCGGTCTCGTGCACATCTCGAAGATGGTCAAGCGCTACATCAAGCACCCGCTCGAGGTCGTCTCCGTCGGCGACATCGTCAAGGTCTGGGTGACCAACGTCGACCTCGACCGGCATCGTCTCCAACTGACGATGCTGCCTCCGGAAAAGGGCGACACGTTCGACCGATAGGTCCGCGCGCGGCGAGTCGCCGCGAGGAAGGGAGGAGAAGCGATTGCGATACGATTTCATGATGGCGGCGCTGCTCGTCGCCTTCGCCACGTTTCTGATCCTCGGGGCGGTCTATCTCCTGACGCGGCGGGAACCGATCCTCGGACTGAAGCTGCTCGCGGCGTTTGCGCTCATGAACGCCGTCTATTCGATCGCCTACGCCGGCTATCTGCTTTCTGACTTCGAGACGCACATGATCGGGTATCTGAAGATGATGTACTTCGCGCTTCCGTTCATGATGCCGGTATGGTACCTGATCTCGATCCAGCAGCGTTTCGACAAGCGGATGCTTTCGACGTGGAGGACGGCCGTGCTGTTCGTCGTTCCCGTCCTGGCGACGCTTGCGATGATGCTCTACCCCGACGCCGTGACCGCCGACACCTCGTGGATCCGGACGCTCTTCTTCACCGGTCACGATGTCGCCACGCTTGCCGGCGAGGGCTGGAGCGGATTCATCGGAATCCATTTCGCGAAGGGAATCCTCTATTACGCGCTCGTCGCCTTCACCATCCTGGTGGCGTCGCTCTCCTGCATCAACTTCCACGCGATGATCCGCCGGCGCGAGGGCATCGCGCGGCGGCGGGCGCAGTTCATGTTCGCGATGGCGCTCGTCGCGCTTCCACTTCTGGTGCTCACGACGGTGAGCCGGGATACGGTGCTCGTCGACTTCTCCGCCTTCTTCACCGACGCGATCGCCTTCTCCGCCTTCCTCGCCCTCTTCAAGTACGAGATGTTCGACCTGATTCCGGCCGCCTACTACGAGATCTACCGGAAATCCGAGTATCCGATCGTCATCCTCGACGGATCCCACGCCGTGGTCGCGCTCAACGCGGCCGCGGAACGCGCCTTCGGAAAGCGCAAGAACGGCGAATCCGGCCGCCTCGACCTGGTCGCGCTGCACGGCGGCGACGCCGCGGCGCGGGAACTCGTCGCCGGGAGGGATGCGGAACTGTCGGTATCGGTCGAAGGCAAGCCGCGGCATTACCGCGCGTCGCTCACGCTCCTCGGTCGATCCCGGAAGCGGCCCACGGGATCCTTCGTCGTCTATCAGGACGTCACTTCCCACAAGGACGAGATGCGCCGGATGGAACAGATGGCCGCCTACGACGACCTCACCAAGATCTACAACCGCCGCTATTTCTTCCGGAAGGCGACGGAAGCCTTCGACCAGGCCGTCGCCTCGCGCGCGAACGTGCGGCTGATGATGTTCGACCTCGACGACTTCAAGGAAGTGAACGACATCTACGGTCATCAGGCGGGCGATTCGATCCTCGCGCAGCTCGCCAAGGTGGTCACCGGCCTGCTCGGACCGGACGACATCTTCGCACGGTACGGCGGAGAGGAGTTCGTGATCTTCCGCAGGAACGTCGACGAGACCGAGGCGAAGGAACTCGACCGGCGGATTTGCGACGCCGTCTCCACCCACGCCTTCACCTACCAGCGGCGCATGATCCGGGTGACCGGATCGTTCGGCGTCGCCGGATCGCGCGGGACGGTGAACAAGCCGCTCGAACGCTACATCAAGGAGGCGGACGACGCGATGTACGTCTCCAAGAGCGTCGGCAAGAACGCGGTCAGCTATTCGGCGGACCTCAAATAGGGCTCTCCCGTCTTGTTTTCGCATTCAAATGATATATAATAAAGACAAGAACGGACTTCCGGGTCCTTCCTTAATGAAAAGGGGGCTATAAGATGGACAAGAAGAAATTCGCATATGGTTGGCTGCTGAAATGGATTCTCGCGGCGATTCTGATCGCCGTCGGAATTCTGGTCATGTTCCAATCGCAAATCGTCTATATCATCACCGGCATCGCGATTACGATCTTCTCTCTCTTCCGGGTATATCCTTTGATGAAGACCCTGAAGAAGGAAGTCCTGCGGACGATCAACCTCTTCGAAATCGTGTTCGACACCATCATGGGAATCCTCATGATTTTGGCTGTTGCACTGTGGTGGCCGGCTCCGGGAGCGGAATCAGGGAACTTCTGGTATGAAAGCTATGGGTACTTCGTAGCCGGGTTCCTGTATCTTCGCGCCTTCATCTATTTCATATCGATGTATTTCTTCGGAGAGAAGAGCGAACCCGCGAAATTCTGGGCTCATCTCATCTGCATGACACTCGCTCCCGCGATTCTCGTCCTCGAGATTTTGAACGATGCCGGCATTCTTGGCGTCATCACATGGGTCCTCCTGATCATCTCGGTCATCGGTGGTTTGTACCTTGCGTATGACGGATACAATGGCGGCGGCGGCTATCGGATCTACCGCCAGAACTCCAAATCGCTCCAGGAACAAAAGGCCAAGAAGGCTCCCGTCGAGAAGGAAGTCCCCAAGCCGCAGCCTCAGCCCGAGGAAGCGCCGAAGGAAACCTACATCAACTGATTCGTTGACAGTCGACCCGATTTAAGGTATCATAAGAGGGCCGACTGTTTTTTACGGAGTAATACTCAAGTGGTGAAGAGGCGCCCCTGCTAAGGGCGTAGGTCGGGAAACCGGCGCGAGAGTTCAAATCTCTCTTACTCCGCCATGAAGCGAAAAAAGACGCAGAGCGAACTCTGCGTCTTTTTGATTGTCCGGAAGCTATCTGGCGTTCGCCCGGTACAGGGCCTCGAAACGTCTCGCGACCTCGGTGATCGCGATCGGATCGTATCCGCGGATGCCGGAACGGATCGTGTCGTGAAGCGGTTCCTTCCAGTGGTCGGGGATGGCGGAGGCGCCGACGAGGGCGCCGACGAACGACCCGACCGTCGCCGCGTTGCAATCGGTATCGAGGCCGAAGAGGGCGGCGGTGCCGATCGCCTTCGAATAGTCGCGGCCGCCGTGGAGGATGGCGGCGAGGCAGACGCAGGCGTTGTTCACGGCGTGGGCGGGATCGTAGTCGAGCAGCCGTTCCCAGACCCTCCCGACCATCGTCTCGGTGTCCGTTTCCGCCTGCACGATCGCGATCGTGCGCACGAGCGCCTCATGCAGGCGCGAGGTTGCGGGAATCACGTCGAGCGCCTGCGCGACGCACGCGTCGATGTCGTCCGTGACGAACGCCGAAGCGATCAGGGCGGCGAAGAACATCGGTGCGTAGACGCCGTTCTTGACATGGGAGAAACGCGCCTCACGGGCCGCGAGCGAAGCGGCGAGGAGGGGATCGCCGGCGGCGGCGTAGGCGTAGCCGTCGATCCGGATCGTCGCGCCGATCCATTCGCGATAGGGATTCATGTGCATGCGCACGTAGGAGGCGTCGGCCTCGGAAAGCGGGCCGACATCGCCGCCGAGATGGGTCGACACCTGGGCGAAATTGAGATATGCCTGCGTTTCGGCGGTGCAGACGTCGCGATAGCCGAGCAGTTCGTGCCAGAGTGCTCCGACGTCGCGATCCGAAAACGCGAAGCCGTGGCGTTCGAGCCGTTCGAGGGCGAGGAGGGTGTAGCGGACGTCGTCGTCGGTCTCGACGAAGGCGAGATGTTCCTTCTGGCTCTTCGGACAGACGACGTGAAGGTCCGAAGCGTCGGAGGATGCGGGCACGTAGTCGCGGATCGGATACTGTCCGGCGCCTTCGAACCAGCGCTTCACGTTCTTCCATCCCGGACGTTCCTTCGTCGATTCCCAGAAGTACGGACCTGTTTCGAGCGGCTTTCCGAGCACGCATCCGGCCATCCGTCCGAGGACGGCGCCGAGGAACGCGTCGGATGAGGGCCTTTTCGTCCGCGGGAGGACGTCCTTCGTCTCCGCCGGCAGACCGGTCGGATCGTCGGGTTCGACGTAGGGATAGTCGCGGCGCCGCTTCGAACGGCGAAGCAGGTCGACGACCATCCCGAGCTTGTCCGCGGGCATGGTTTCTAGATACAGAGAAGCGTCTTCGACGCGGACGTCGAGACCTTCTTCGTACAGCTGTCGCAGTTCCTTCTTCAGGATCTGGCCGATGGGTTCCCAACCGGGCATGCGGATCGCCTCCAGGATGACCTGCCTTCATTATACCATCCATCGATAAAAATCAACAGTATATTTTTGCATTCACCGGTCAAGCGAATTTTGTTGCTTGAAAGGGGATGTGTTGATATAATGGTTAAGGACGATTCGACGGAACCGTCCCCACGGAGAAGTACCCAAGTGGCTGAAGGGGCTGGCTTGGAAAGCTAGTAGATCGGTAAAACGGTGCGGGGGTTCGAATCCCCCCTTCTCCGCCATCAGAAATCGGACGCCCGCCCTGAAAAGGCCGGCGTTTTTTCTTGAATTCATTGGACTCGACGTCCGCGACCTTTCCTTTTCGCGCGTCCGATGGTATGATGGTCTCGACCATGTCGTCCTTGCGAGCCGGAAAGTTCCGCTTCCGACCGACGGCTCGCGATGCGTCGACCATGAAAAACCACTCTCAGATCGATCCCGGAGGAATCCCATGCCCTATCCGTTCTATCGCTACGGCTCCAGACCCCAAGAACGCAAGACCCCGTCCGGCCCGACGCCGCTGCCGTCGCGCTTCGTCGTCCTCGACACCGAGACGACCGGCATCGACCCGGTCAGGGACCGCATCGTCGAGATCGCGATCCTGACGTACGCGAACGGCGCCTTGGCCGACACCTACGGGATCCTGATCCATCCCGAGCGGATGATGCCGCCGCAGGCGACGGCGGTGAACGGCATCACCGACGACATGCTGATCGGGCAGCCGGCGTTCCACGAGGTCGCCTTCGACATCAGGGAACGGATCGACGGCGTCACGATCGTCGGCTACAACGTCGATTTCGATATCCGTTTCCTGACGGCGTCGTTCGAGCGTCTCGGACTCTCGATCGACCTGTCGCGACGAATCGACGTCCTGGCGCTCGCGCGTCGCGCGTTGCCTTACGGGACCGTCGAGAATCATAAACTCGAAACGATCAAGCGGCATTTCGGGATCGCGCGCGGTTCGCACCGCGCCACGGACGACTGTCTGACGACCTACGACATCATGGTACGATGCCGCGGCGCCGTCGAACGCGACTGAGGCGCTTTCCCCATGAATGACCGACATGTGCCCATTCTGACGAAACGCATCGTCGCGACATCGGCGCGATTCCATGCGGTCGCGGGAGCCAGGGGGATCGCGCGATGAAGACGTTCAACCTCAAGGAAGGAATGCCCTCGACCGCCGTGGCGGTCCTGCGGCTAAGGAACGCGATCCGCTACGCGAAACCGGAGAAGATCGTCAAGATCATCCACGGGTACGGCTCCCACGGCGTCGGAGGTGCGATCCGGGACGCGGCTCGCAAGGAGCTGGACGCCATGCTCGCGGAAGGCAAGATCGTGGCATATGTTCCGGGCGAGGCGGTGAGCGTGCCGATGGGGTTCGACGATGAGATCCGGCGTTACCGGATTCTGCTCTCCGGCGATCCCGATTTCCGTCAGGGCAACGACGGGGTCACCTACGTCATGCTTCCGTAAGCGACGCCGATTCACATCAAGTCAACGAACGAAAAGGACCGCTCCATCCGACCCTCGAGGGTCGATGGGACGGTCCATTGTTTTGCTTCAGTCCTTTGCGGGATCGACGACGTCCGCCATCCCGGGCGTCTTCGCCCAGACAGTCTCGGCGCGCGTCTTCCAGGCGTCGAAGCCGTCGGCGCTTTCGGGATAATCGCCGTAGAGGTTCGTGATGACGTCGCCGTTCTTCATCGCCCGCAGGAGCGAGGCGACGGTTCCGACGCGGATCCGGAAACTCAGAATTCCCCAGAGCAACCAAAGCGCCATCCTGACCATCTCCGCGCCGGAGAACGATAGCGGCTTGTCCTCTCCCATCGCCGCGAAGGACTTGGCGCTGAAGACGACGTCGTGTCTGAAGAAGAACTCGTTCTCCTTCGGCGTGGTCGAGACGGCGCCCACGAGCGTCGCCAGCATCCCCGCATATATTTTCCCCTGACCGGCGTAGTAGCGCCTGTTGATCGGCCAGAGACGGTCCCTGGTCAGCGGACCGCCCTCGCGCAGAAGTCGATCGACGACGTCGACGACGATGTCCGCCTGCACCATCGACGAGGTGACGCCCTCACCGGCGTGCGGCTTGGTGAGGCAGGCGGCGTCACCCATCGCGACGAAGCCGTCGGCGACGAACGAGTACGGGGGGCGACGATACGGGGTCGTTCCGCGTTCGACATGGTCGAGCGTGCGGCGGGGCAGTTCGATCGCCGCCTCGAAGCGGTGGTAGATCCTGTCGGCGTACTCGAAGCTGAAGTTGGCACCGACGCCGAGGATCGCGCCGCGGGGGTCGGCCTGGGGCGCCTCCCATGTCTTGTAGAAGGTCCAGGAGCGGCTCGACTTGACGAAGTCCTTCTCGTCGAGGTAGGTCACGTAGCGGAGGATCACGTAGAACATGTCCTTCGGACCGATCGCGAACGTCTCGACGCCCGCTTCCGCCGGCAGCTTCCCGCGGGCGATCGAGGGTATCCCGGAACAGTCGGCGACGAGATTCGCGGTGATCGTCCGTTCGCCGCCGGCATCCGCGATGCGGGCGCCGGCGATCCGGCCGTCGGCGTAGGCGAAGTCGACGAAGCGGGTTTCGTACAGGAATTCCGCCCCGGCTTCCTTCGCCCAGCGGTTCATCCTGAGGGTGTAGCCGTGCATATGCATCCCGACCACCGTGCCGAAACCTTCCTTCGGATGGTTTCCGAAGGCGGACAGGGCGCGGCTGCCGGTGAAGCGGAACGCCAGATCCTCGCCGGCGACGGGCTCCGGAAGTCCGAAGCGTCTGAAGTCGGGTTCGGCGATGTGGAAGATGTCGTACTTCGATCCGACCCGATCCTCGGGCTGGATCTCGACAACGACGACCCGGTGTCCCCGTTCGGCGAGCTTGCGGGCGACATAGCTGCCCGTGGTGGCGCCGCCGACGACGAGGACGTCGCAATCCCGTTCCATCTCCGCCCTACTTTCCCGAGGCGCGGGCGGCGCGCTGGACGGCGAGGTCTTCGACCAGCCTGGCGTGCGTCTTGCGGTCGATCGGATAGCGGATCAGAAGGGGGATGCAGACGAGGAGCAGGATCGCCGGCATCACCGAGAACATCAGGCGGATGCCGAGCAGGGACGTCTCCGTCTGGGCGACGTTGTCGACGTAGCCGAAGATCTTGAGACCCCAACCACAGATGGCTGCGCCGAGCGCCCCGGTGATCTTGCCGACCATTCCCCAGACGCCGTAGTAGACGCCTTCGCGGCGTTCGCCGGTCATCAGTTCATCGTATTCGATGACGTCGGGCATCATCGAGTGCGGACAGACCCATTGGGCGGAGAAGCCGAGACCGGCGACGACGGCGATCGCGTAGATGATCATCGAGGCGACCGGGGGCAGGAAGAAGGCGATGAGCAGCGCGACCGAGGCGATGCCGATGCCGAGGGCATAGGTCTTCGCCTTGCCGATCCGGTCCGCGACCATCTTGCAGGGGACGAGGCAGAGGGCGAGCGTCCCGAGCATCAGAAGCATGATCAGGGACGTCGAGGATTCCATCGCGATCTGGTACTTGATGTAATAGGCCATCATCGTCGTCACGAGCATGAAGGCCACGCTCATGATGCCGGAGATGAGCATGAAGCGTCGGAACGGCTTGTTCTTGAACGTGGATGCGAGCGAAGACAAAGGCGGGAACTTCGACGGCGTGTCGTCGACGACGGGTTTCAGATCCTTCGAGAACGCGGGAATGAGGATCGTCGCCGCCGCGAGCAGTCCGAACACGAGGCCGACGGCGCTCCAGGCGACGCGGGGACTCACGCCGGCGACGTTTCCGACGATTCCCGCGATCATCGTGGTGATGCCCGCGCCGAGGATGTAGCCGACGACGTTGAAACCCATCCGGACCGTAGCGAGGCCGGTGCGCTCGTCGTAGTCCGTGGAAAGCGATGCGGTCATCGTCGAATAGGCGATGTTCACGAACGTCTGGAAGGTGTCGAAGATGACGAAGGTGCCGAGGATCGCGAAGAAGGCGGCGACGTTCGACATGCCCTCCGGCAACGAATAGACGAGCCAGAAGGAGAGGGCGAGCGGAATCGCCCCGAACATCAGATAGGGACGCTGACGACCCCACTTCGTCTTCGTCTTGTCGATGATGAAGCCGAAGAGGCCGTCGTTCACCATGTCCCAGGTGAGCTTCCCGACGAGCATCGCCGTGCCGGCGACGGCGGAGTCGATGCCGACGACGTCCGTATAATAAAAGAGCATGTAGAACTGGAGCGAGGCGATGACGATCGACATGCCGAAATCGCCGACGCCGAAACGGACCTTCTTGCCGAGTGAGAGTTTTCCGCTGGTTGCCATGCTTATCTCCTTGGGTGCGACAGGCGTCGTGCGCCCGGTCGTTTTCTCTATTATACGATATGCGCGCGGATGATGAAAGCGCATCCAAAGCATTCGGCTACGAAAAAGGCGGGGTATGGAAATGGACGGCACACGATGATGATGAAAAAATTATAATAATATGTTGACAATAGTGTATGGCGTACAGTATAATGGTGATCGAGGTGGAAACATGATCGATAAGTCGTTGCTCGAAAACATGAAGGCCGAACTGCGCAGGGGCACCCAGACCCTCGCGGTCCTCTCGCAGCTCGCGGCCGACCAGTACGGATACTCGCTTCTCCAGCGGCTCGAGGAGAAGGGCGTATCGATCGAGGCGGGGACCCTCTATCCCCTGCTCAGAAGGCTCGAATCCCAGGGTCTTCTGAAAAGCGAATGGGATACGACCGAAAGCCGCCCGCGCAAATACTACCTTCTGTCGGATGCGGGAACCGAGATGTACGAACTGTTGAAAGACGAATGGAACGCGATCGTCAAGGAAATTGGCGGTCTTCTCGAAGGAGCGAAATGAACATGAAGGACCTGATTGCCAGATACGTGTACGACGTCACCCGGAGGCTTCCGGAGAACACCCGCGAGGAAGTCGCGAAGGAACTGAACGCGAACATCGCGGACATGCTGCCGGAAAACCCGACCGAAGAGGACATCGTCGCCGTCCTTCGGAAACTCGGTGAACCGCGCGAACTCGCCGCCGGCTACCGCACCACCCAAAGGTACCTGATCTCCCCGAAATGGATGGACGAGTACCTGATGGTCCTCAAGATCGTCATGATCGTCTTCGCCGCGATCTCGCTCGTGTTCACTCTCATCGAGACGCTGACGGCACCGGAAGCGACGACCCTCATCGGGATCATCGGCGAAGCCTTCGGGAAGACCCTATCCGAGGTGCTCGGGAGCCTCTTCCGCAGCTTCGCCCTGGTCACCCTCGTCTTCGTCGCGATCGACCGCTACGGCGCCAAGTGCGATCCCGATCCGTGGAGCCCGAAGAAACTGCCCGAGCTGCCGAAGGACAACGTCCGCAGGATTTCCAAGACCGAATCGATCATCGGGATGATGATGGCGGCCATCTTCGGATCGATCTTCGCCTACCTGCTCATGAACAACCAGCTCTACATCGCCTGGTTCGACGAAGCCGGCTGGCAGGCCGGTGAAGGCATCCCGCTCTTCACCGACGCCGTCATCCGCACCTTCCTGCCCATCTACGTCGTCTCCGTCGTCATCACGATCGCCGACCACGCGGTGAAACTCAAGGTCGGCCACTGGAACCTCGCGACGGCGATCTCGCATACGGTCGAACATCTCGTCTCGATCGTCGTGATGATCGTGTTCGTCAACACGCCGAACCTCCTCAACCCCGCGTTCCTTACGGAAGCGGCCGCCTTCTTCGAATCGCCTTCCGTCGCCGTCCTCGAGGACGGCATCACGAAGGGCGCCACCGGCATCGTCACGCTGATCTCGATCTTCGTCGCGATCGACCTGATCTCGACCTGGATCAAGGCCTTCAAGCCGGCGCGTCGTCTGGGCAAGTAATCGCCGCAGAGCATCGAATGGAACCGAATCCGAAACAGGAAGATGCCGACGGACGCGAGAATCGTCCCGTCGGCATCCTTTCTTTACGCTTCACCGCATGCGAAGCGCAACGGGCCCGCCTCCAAGATGTCCATGCCCGCGTGGGTCGCATCGGATGACCGGCAGACACCGGCACGAGACGACTTTCTTCCATCACGCGATTGTGATATAATCTTCCGTAAAGATTCATGGCGCTCCATCGCGGATGGAGCAGGGAGGCATGGCATGCGCGACTTCTTTTCGGCAACGACGGGAATCCCGTTCGAGGCTTTCGGCATCTATCATCTGATCGTGCTCGCCATCGTCGCCGTTTCGGTCCTTGGTCTCTACCTGGCGCGCGAACGACTGCGTCGATCGCCGCGCGAGCGCATCTTCCGCATCGTCCTCGGCTGCGTCGGGATCGCCTCCGAGGTCTCGCTCCATCTGTGGCAGATCATGAACGGCATCTGGACCTTCGCCGACAGCGCGCCGATCGCGGTCTGTTTCTTCAGCCTCGCCCTCGGCGTCTTCGTGATGTTCACGAAGTCCCGTCCCGTCTTCGAGATCGCGTACTTCTGGGCGATCGGCGGCGTCGCCTCGATCCTGTTCCCGGACATTCCGTACGGACCCGACCGGTTCCGTTTCTACGAATACCTGATCGGACATCTCTCGTTCTTCCTCATGTTCATGTACATGCTGTTCGTGCACGGCTATCGTCCGACGCTCCGTTCATTCGCGAAGAGCGCCCTGATCCTGCTCGGAATCACCCTCTTCGTCGTCTATCCGATCGATCTGCTGACGGGAGCGAACTTCCTCTTCCTGCTCGATCCGGCCGGCACGCCGTTCGAACTCCTGTTGCCGCTCACGGGGGAGGCGTTCTACATACCGGGCGTGATCCTCACGGCGGCGATCGTCATGGGACTCTGGGGGCTGCCGGCGCTCGAGCGCGGGAAACGCGGCGGAAAAGATCGCATTTCCGCTTGACGGAATCGGACGGCCGTACTATAATGCTCGCAACATAACATCGACGAGCAAGAAGAGTACTCGCTTCCGCCATGGCGAAGAGAGTCGGGGACGGTGGGATCCCGACGCATGGATGGCGACGAATGGCCTTGCGAGATGGGCGGCGACATGTAGCCGGCTCCGGGAACTCCCGTTACAGGGCATGGCGTTCATGCGACGCCGAGAAGGAAGACGTTTCTGGTCTTCGAATTTGGGTGGCACCACGAGTCATCGTCCCAAGACGATGGCTCTTTTTCATTTTCCGGAAAGGAGGGGATGACATGCATCCGACGTGAAGGAATCGGGCATCGATCGGCTTCGAGAACCTACAGGACTACAAATGCAAAGGAGAAGAAACGACATGCATAACCATGAATTCGGCATCTACGGCGGCCAGTATCTGCCCGCCGACATCCTCGCCGCGGTCCGGGAAGTGGAACGCGCATACGACACATACAAGAACGATCCGGCCTTCCTGAAGGAATTCCGCGACCTCCTCGCAAACTACGCCAACCGGCCCTCGCTTCTCTATTTCGCGAAGAACATGACCGCCGACCTCGGCGGCGCGAAGATCTATCTGAAGCGCGAAGACCTGAACCACACCGGCGCCCACAAGATCAACAACGTCCTCGGTCAGGCCCTGCTCGCGAAGCGGATGGGCAAGAAGCGCGTCATCGCGGAGACCGGCGCCGGCCAGCACGGCGTCGCGACGGCGACGGCGTGCGCCCTCTTCGGTCTCGACTGTGAGATCTACATGGGCGAAGAGGACACCGTCCGGCAGGCGCTCAACGTCGCCCGGATGGAATTTCTCGGCGCGAGGGTCCATCCCGTGACGACCGGCACGAAGACGCTCAAGGACGCGGTCGACGCGGCCTTCATGGATTTTGCGACCCATCTCGAAACGACCTATTACCTGATCGGTTCGGCGGTCGGTCCGCATCCCTACCCGACGATGGTGCGCGACTTCCAGAAGGTCATCGGCGAGGAGATCAGATCGCAGATCCTCGCCGACGAGGGGAAGCTTCCCAACCTCGTCGTCGCCTGCGTCGGCGGCGGATCGAACGCCATCGGCGCCTTCTACGATTTCCTGAAGGAACCGGACGTGCGCCTGCTCGGCTGCGAGGCCGCCGGCAGGGGTCTCGACACGCCCTACCACGCGGCGACGCTCACGCTCGGTAGGGACGGCGTCTTCCACGGCATGTACACCCGCTTCGTCCAGGACGACCGCGGAGAGGCGCTGCCGGTCTACTCGCTGTCGCCCGGACTCGACTATCCGGGAGTCGGTCCAGAACACGTGCAGCTCGCGACGACCGGCAGGGCCGTATACGTCGCGATCACCGACGACGAGGCCGTCGCGGCGTTCCGTTACCTGTCGCGTACGGAGGGAATCATCCCGGCGATCGAGTCGGCGCATGCGGTCGCGGGCGCGATGAAGGCCGCACGAACGATGCGGAAGGACCAGGTCGTCGTCGTCAACCTCTCCGGTCGCGGCGACAAGGACGTCGAGCAGATCACGGACTACCTGAAGCGCAAGCCGGACCCGGTCGGATTCGGGGAATGACGATCTTGCTGGTTCGCCTCCTCCGGTTCCCGCTCCCATGAAAAAGCCGATTTCGCGACCGTTGCGAAATCGGCTGTTTTCATCGATGACGCAGATCGGGAGGAAGCCGCCGGATCCCCGATTTTTCGTAGAAGTCCGCGACCCGGATCAGGTCGGACTCGCCCCATTTGCGGCCGAGGAGGTTCAGGCTCCGCGGCTCGTCGTCGGCGAGCGGGCGTGCCGGCACCGACATGCACGGATGTCCGGCGATCGGCGCGTATCCGGTCCGCTTGGCGGAGACGATCACGTCGAGACGGTGTTCGCGCATGAGGGCGAAGGGCGCGTCCGCCTGTTCGAGCAATTCCTTCCGCCAGGCGGGATAGTCGGGTTCGGACAAATCGCCGATCGTCTTCTCGGCTTCCACGAGGATGGTCTGACCGTGCTTGAGGCAGCATTCCGCGTGCGCCTCGTTGAAGGCGATGACGTCGGAAAGAGAACGGATCGGGGTCTTGCCTTCGACCGTCTTCAGATAGGCGTTCAGATCCTGCTTGAACTCGTGGACCATCGTGCGGTAGTTGTCCATCCGGACCGCTTCGATCGACAGTTCGACGACGACCGCGCCAGTCTGTTCGAAAAGTCTTCGCGCTTCCGCGAGGATCTCCTTTTCGACCGCGTCGTCCGGATAGTTGGAAAACGAGAGCAACCCGATGCGCATCCCTGCGAGCGGACGGCCGCAGGCATCCGAGTAGCGTTCCCGATGGCGCGAGGCGGACTTGGTCGCGGGATCGCCCGGGTCGGTTCCGGCCATCGCCTCGAGCAGAAGGGCGCAGTCCCTCACGGTCCGACAGAGCGGACCGGCGGTATCCTGCAGGTGCGTGATCGGGATGACGCCCCTTCGGGAGACGAGGCCGAGCGTGGGCTTGATCGTCGCGATCAGGTTCTGCTTGGCGGGGGCCGTCAGCGAACCGTTGGTCTCGGTGCCGACGGCGATCGGAATCAGGTTCGCCGCCACGGCGACCGCGGATCCGGTCGAGGAGCCGAGCGGATCGATTTTTTCGGAATAGGGATGCTTCACCTGGCCGTTGAGGGAGCCGTAGCCGGACGGCATTTTGTCGATCGACATGAAGTAGGCCCATTCGGACAGGTTCGTCTTTCCGAGGATGATCGCGCCGGCGCGGCGCAGCTTCCTGACGAGGAAGGCGTCCTCGCCGGTGAAGAGGTCGGCGAGGGCGAACGACGAGGCCGTCGTCGGCATGGCTCCCTTCGTGCCGATGTTGTCCTTGAGCAGGATCGGGATGCCATGGAGCGGTCCGCGGATTTTTCCGCGGGCGCGTTCGCGATCGAGGCGGGCGGCGTCCTTCATGGCGTCGGGGTTGAGGCAGGCGACGCTGTTGAGCCTCGGGCCGTTCCGATCGTAGCGGGCGATCCGATTCTGATACGCGACGACGAGGTCCTGCGAACTGACGGTTCCGCGTCGAAGCCGAAGTCGCAACTGATCCAGTGTGTATTCCTTCATCCGGTGGTCCTTCCTTTCGATGACGTCCCCCCCATTATAACGGGTTTCGTCGGAAACGCATCAACGAAGCCCGTCTTTCCCCATCGTTTCGCCTTCGGGTTCCGAATGCGTCTTTCGCAATCCCGACTCACCCATGAGGGTGAGATGGAGATCATGCATGTCCATCGATATCCGTGATCGATCGGCCGATCGAGTACGGAAATTGAAATAGACATTGACGGATGGATGGTTTATAATGATGTTGGCTCGGGTCGCTCGCCGACGCCTCGGCGCGGCATGCGACGACGGTCCGATCCGAGGCGCTCCGCTTCGCCCCGTCGAAGAAACGACGTCATACAAGGCATGAGGTCATGATGGCTTTCACCGAATTCCTGGAAGCGCTCCAAGGCAACTGGATCCTGGTCGTCACCGTCATACTCGTTCTGCTCGTCATCATGATCAACGGCTGGACCGACGCGCCGAACGCGATCGCCACGGTCGTATCGACCAAGGCGATGACGCCCCGGACCGCCGTCCTGATGGCGGCCGTATTCAACTTCATCGGCGTACTCGTGATGACCACCGTGAACGCCTCGGTCGCCGCGACGCTCTACAAGATCGTCGATTTCGGACCGAATCCCGCCGATGCCCTCGCCGCCTTGTGCGCCGCCCTCGTCGGGATCCTGATCTGGGCGACGGCCGCATGGTATTTCGGAATCCCCACCTCCGAATCGCACGCGCTCATCGCCGGCATCTCCGGCGCGGCGATCGCCCTCCAGGGCGGGATCGCCGGCATCAACGGCGCCGAATGGGTGAAGGTCCTGTATGGACTGGGATTGTCGACGCTCCTCGGGTTCGGGACCGGCTGGATCTTCGTCAAACTCATCGAAGTCATCTGCCGGCGGATGAACCGCCGCAAGACGACCGCCTTCTTCCGCAAGGCGCAGGTGGCCGGAGGCATGTCGATGGCGTTCATGCACGGTGCCCAGGACGGACAGAAGTTCATGGGCGTCTTCCTCCTCGGCGTCGCCCTCGCGCAGGGGTCGACGGGCACGACCAGCTTCGCGGTTCCGCTCTGGCTGATGATCCTCGCCTCCCTGGTGATGGGCCTCGGCACCTCCGTGGGCGGATATCGGATCATCAAGACGGTCGGGATGGACATGGTCAAGCTGAAGGAATACGAGGGGTTCGCCTCCGACATGTCGGCGGCGGGCGGACTGCTTCTGTCGTCGCTCTTCGGGATTCCCGTGAGCACCACCCACATGAAGACGACCGCGATCATGGGCGTCGGCGCCGCCAAGCGGCTGTCGAACGTCAAGTGGACCGTCGTCCGCGACCTCGCCCTCACCTGGGTGCTGACCTTCCCGGGATGTGGGCTCATCGGCTTCCTCATGGCAAAGCTGTTCATCCATCTCTTCTGAAGGAGCATCCATGGACAAACTCAAGGAAAACTACTATTTCACGTCGTTCGTCGACCTTTCCGTCTTCTGCGTCAAGGCTGCGGAATACCTCTGCGAGGTGGTCGAGGACTTCAAACCTTCCGGACTGCTCGAGAACAAGCGCGCGATGCACCACATCGAGCACACCGCCGACCTCGAGCGCCACAAGGTCGTCTCCAACCTCTTCAAGGAGTTCATCACGCCGATCGAGCGTGAGGACATCCTCGCCATCCTGCGCGCGATCGACGACGTGACCGATGCGATCGAGGAGGTCATCCTCCGGATGTACATGTACAACGTCGAGGAACTCCGCCCCGAGGTCGGCCTCTTCACCGACATCATCCGGAGGAGCACCGTCTCGCTGAAGGCGCTCCTGGAGGAATTCGCCCATTTCAAGAAGTCGGCCAAGATGAAGGACCTCATCTTCGACGTCCTCCGGCTCGAGGAGGACTGCGACGTCATCTACTCCGAGAACGTTCGCAAACTCTTCGTGCACGAGAAGGATCCGATCAAGCTCTTCATCTGGGAGGACCTCTTCCTCCGGCTGGAGAACTGCTGCGACGCATGCGGCCACGTCTCCAAGGAAATCGAAACCGCAATGTTCAAGAATCTATAGGGAGAAAGGAAATCATACCCATGAACGCTGTCATGATCAACACGATCGAAAAGGTCGGAAAGGCATTGAATGAATCGAAGATCCGCTGGGCGATCGGCGGATCGGTCCTGTTGCAGGCGAACGGCTTCGCGGTCGAGCCGAACGACCTCGACGTCATCTTCGAGGCACGCGACACCGAAGAGGCCCTCGAGGTGTTCGAGTCGCTCGGCGCGAAGCACGCCTCGGATCCCTCCTACCACTACCAGAGCTATTCCTTCACCGAACTGATCGTCGGCGCCATCGAGGTCGACCTCATGGCCGGGCTCAAGATCATCCGCGACCGGACCCCCTATCTGTATCCCTTCGACGCCTCGACCCCGCTCGAGGTCCGCGAGATCGGCGGCGTCGCCGTCCCGTTCATGTCGCTCGACGACTGGCTCGTGCTCTATTACCTGATGCCGGGAAAACTCTGGAAGGCGAAGCTGATCGCGGACCAGTTCCGGAAGACCGGTCCGACGAACCCCGGTCGGATCGACCAGCTGATCGCGCTCATGAACATCGGCCCGGAAAAGGCCGACGAGATCCGTGCGCTTCTGAAATGAGACATCGACCGATCCGGTTCCGCGGATCGGTCTTTTTTCGATTTTCCGCAAAAAAGCACGTACCGCACGCGTCATATCAAGTGGAAGGAGTCGAGGACATGAACATATCGCAGGATGTCGTCAGACGACTCGTCCTCAAGGACGAAGCGGCGTTCAACGAGACCTATTACGCCTACGTGCGGCTGATCCACTATCTCATCTATACGCTGGTCAAGAACCATGACGACGCGGACGACCTGGTCCAGGAGGCGTTCGTCCGCATGTACGAGAACGTCGACCGTCTCTCTGACCCGAAGCGGTTCCAGGCATGGTTCGTCGCGATCGCCGAACGAATTGCGCTCGACCATCTCCGCAAGGCAAAGCACGATCCGGCGCACTTCGCAGACGACCTGATCGACGAGGTCGTCGCCGACCATCCGGATTACATTCCCGAGCGATTCGACTTCAATGGGATACTGCTTCCGTTCGAAATCCACGTGGTGAACCTCAAGATCGTCCATCGCATGAAGTTCCGCGAGATCGCCGCGATCACCGGAAAGACGATGAGCGTCGTCACGAAGGCTTACTATGAAGCCGTCCGGAAACTGAAACGACAATATCGAAAGGAGGGACTCTGACATGGTTCGCTGGACCAAACGTTTCCGCGACGGATACGCCGCGGCGTGTCCGACGCCGTATCTGCTCGACGACATCAAGAGCCGCCTTGCGTTTTCATCGCAGTCGCCGCGACGGGGGCGAGCGCTGCTTGTCGCACTGACCTCGCTGCAGGCGTTCCTCGGATCCTTTCTCGTCCTCCTGGGGGGTGCGCTGATCGACGGCGCAAGCAGGGAGTTCTTCCCTCTCGTCATTCCGGCGATGCTCGGCATCCTGCGATACGACACCCGGGATCTGCGCCTCGGGATCGCGCTCTTCGTCATCGGGATCGTGCTGCTGGCGATCGACGCGGTCTTCATCTGGCGCTACGTGGCACGCAGACGGGGTGAACAGCGATGAGGCGGTTCACGACCGCGCTTCTGATCGCGGCGTTCGTCGCGATGACCGCCTGCGTTCCGCTCGGCATGGTCCGATATCGTCCCGACTGCCCTTATTCGCGCGCGGATCGCGTCGGATTCCATGTCGTCGACCTGCCGTTCATCCCGATCGAACCGAACGACGATTGGACCGCGCAAACCGCCGCATTCGACTCGTACGACGATTTTTCCATCTGGTATGCGGCGAAGATCGGCGAGCTGACGGAGACCGAGAGCGTCGTGTTCGCCGATGCGTACGCAGCGTACGAAGACAACTTCTTCGACAACCAGGGGCTCGCCTTCGCCACCCTGTGGCTGCCGTCGGGATCGATCGTCCCCGACGTCTGGCGCACGTATCTGACGGACGACGGGATCCTCCACATCCTGATCGAGGAACTGTGGCCGCTCGACGGCATGACCGAGGACATGCGGAGCTATGCGGTCGCCCTCGAGTTCTATCGCGACGCAGATGTCGTCGGCGTCGAAATCCACCGGCCCTGATCGATCGACGAGCTTCGCACTTTCATCATCTTTCATGCGAAAGGCGGTTGCATTTTCCCGATCAACTGTTATAATGGTTGTAGTTTAGGTCCTTTAAGGGGCGCCCGTGAGCGCCGCAAGGGTTCGTCATTTCCACATACCCTCCGAAGGACACGCAGGTGTCCTTTCTTTTTTTGCGGGGCCGAGACTAAAAAAGAGACAAAAGGAGAAGAAAGCATGGAAAACATCAAGAAGCAAGTCGTCGGGTACCTCCCGGACGAACGTCCCTCCTGGGGACGTCTGGTCCTCTTCGCGTTCCAGCAGATCCTCGTCATGTTTCCGGCAACGGTCCTCGTCGCGCTTCTCACCGGCTTCCACATCTCGACCACCATCTTCGCATCCGGCTTCGCGACCCTCTGCTTCATCCTCATCACCAAGGGCAAGATCCCGCTCTACTACGGCTCCAGCTTCTCCTACATCGCCGCGATCGTCGGCATCACCGGCGCGACCTATGGCACGCCGGCCGCCGACAACCTGATCGGTCAGGCGCAGTTCGGCATCATCCTCTCCGGCCTCGTCTCGATCGCCGCCGGCCTCGTGATCGCGAAATGGGGATCGAAGGTCATCGACCGGGTCCTGCCCCCGGTCGTCACCGGACCGATCGCGATGATCATCGGCTTCTCGCTCGCCGGCACCGCGCTCACCCAGGCGGCCGGCCTCTCCGGCGGCATCTCCTCCTCCGCCTCCTGGATCGTCGCGCTGATCACACTGATCGCGATCCTCGTCTTCACCGTCGCGCTCAAGAAGGGCGTGGCGAGCCAGCTCCCGATCCTCTTCGGCATCCTCGTCGGATACGTCGTCGCGCTCGCCGCCGACCTGATCGCCGGTACCGACCTCGTCAACTTCTCGTCGGTCTTTTCCGAAGGATTCGTCCGCGTACCGCACTTCACGCTCCCGATCCCGTCCTGGGCGGCGGTGCTCGCGATCATGCCGATCGCGCTCGCCACGATTCCGGAATCGACCGCCCATCTCTATCAGCTCGACCTCTACGTGAACAACCTCGCCCGCGAAAAGGGCGCCAAGGAATACCCGATCGCCGACAAACTCGGCATCAACCTGATCGGCGACGGCGTCGGCGACATGGTCTCCGCGCTCGTCGGCGGCCCTGCCGGCACGAACTACGGCGAGAACATCTCGACGATGGCGATCACCAGGAACTTCTCGATCTGGGTGCTCGGCGCCGCCGCCGTGATCACGATGGCGCTCTCCTTCCTCACGCCGCTCGCCAACCTGATCGGCACGATCCCTTCGGCCGTCATGGGCGGCGCCTCGGTCTACCTGTTCGGCGTCATCGGCGCCCAGGGCATCGCGATCATGATCGAGAAGAAGGTCAACCTCTTCAGCGCCAAAAACCTCGGCGTGATCGCCGTCATCCTCGTCATCGGCATCGGCGGATCATATGGTTTCGCCGGCGGGATGATCGACGTCTTCGGCGCGAAACTGCCCGCAATCGCCACGGCGTCGATCGCCGGCATCCTGCTCAATCTGTTCCTCTCGCTCGTCGAACGTCTGACCACCAAGAGGTAGACTTCCGGACCATTCATGAAAACGCCCTTTCATCCCTCCGAAAAATCGTCAGGGGGTGGAAAAAAAGGGCGTTTTGTGTTTCAATGAAATGAAAGAGATTCAATTCGGCATATGGGGGAAACGCTTCATGAGCAAACAGTCATTCATCGAAAGCTTCTACAGGTACCGGGAGTGGGATTTCGCCAAGCCGGTCCTGATCAATCCGAACGAAACGATGGGGAACATCGATCCCGTCGCGCTTTGGCGTTCCGACGACCGGATCGTCCTCGACGTCGCCCCGGAACTGGTCGAGAAGGTCAAGGGCGCCAACATCACGCCCGAACTGTCCGACCGCGAAATCGCCAAACGCGTCCTCGGCAACGAACGCTTTGCCCTCTATCGTGGCGTCATCACCTTCACCGAACAGCCGGTCCAGCAGCCTCCGTGCTGCGAACACGCGTCCGTACGCATCCTCACGCGCAAGGACAAGAAGGCGCTCGAACTGTTGAAGACCACGTGTTCCGAACCCGAACTGGCGCACGGCCAGGTCGCGATCGACGACGACCTCGTCGTCGGGATGTTCAAGGACGATGTCCTCGTCGGCGTCGCGTCGCTCTGGTTCTGGGGGGACGATCTCGCCGACATCGGCGTCATCACGGGGCCGAACTACCGCAACGACGGCGTCGGCAGATCCGTCGTCGCCGAAATCTGCAACCGCTCGCTCGCACTCGGGAGAACGCCGATCTACCGCTGCGACGACGACAACATCGCTTCCGTCAAGCTGGCGCTTTCGCTTGGATTCGAAGTCGCCGTCGTCGGCACCGACATCATCGTCGAAGAGTGATCCGAAACACCGTCAAGGCCTCCGCGTCGAGCGAGGGCCTTTTTTTCTCGTTTTGCGGCAAAGTCGTAAGCGGAAGATGAGCCTTCTGTGAAGTTTCGCGATCCCTCCAATAAGCCCGGTCCGCGATCCGTATATGTTGCAGAAAAACCGACAAGGAGGTTTTCCCACATGAAAAGGAATCTGATCAAGTCGCTCATCGTCGCCGGCGTCATCGCCCTCGGCGGCACCACCGTCGCCATCGCCACCGTAAATGCCGACTCCACGTTTTCCACCGACGCCTCGTACGTCGAACTCGCCCAGGACGGATATACCGTCGAAGAGATGCTGACGGCCGCGATCCAGGACGAGTACCTCGCCCAAGCGACCTACGCCGCGATCATCGCTGCCTATGGCGAGATTCGTCCCTTCACGAACATCATCGCCGCCGAACAGACGCACATCGACCTGCTTCTCCCGCTCTTCGAAGCGTACGGCATCGAAGTTCCCGCGAATGAAGCGGCCGCATCCGTCGTCCTCCCCGAGTCGATCACGGCGGCCCTCTCGACCGGTGTGGACGCCGAGACGGCGAACATCGCCATGTACGACGCCTTCCTCGCCGTCGAAGATCTCCCCGAGGACGTCGCGACGGTCTTCACCTATCTCCGGAACGCGTCCACGAACCACCTGAAGGCCTTCACGAGGGATCGCTACAACTTCGTCGGTTCGGACGTCATGAATCGCATCCGCAACGTCTTCGGCAAGGGTAACAAGGGTAACGGTTCGAAGTTCGGCGTCGGTTCGAAGAACGGCGGCAACGGCAGCAACGGCGGATACGCCGGCGTCTGCCCCAACGCCTGACGCATCAAATGAATATAAACCTCCCGCGGTTTCGAACCGCGGGAGGTTTTCGTATTCAGACGTTCGCTTTGATCGCGTCGCGCAGGAACACGGCCGCGCCGGGTCGATGACGGTCGTAGTACGCTGCGAAGCGCGGATCGTCGACGTAGGCGTCCGCCAGTCCCTTGTGGGCTTCCGGACTGTATGAGGTCCAAAACAGCATGAGCCAGTCCCGATGGAGCCGCACGAGCCGTCGGGCGGCATCCGAACGGACGTCGCCGTCGTCCATCGCCGCAAGCAGCAGCCGGATGACGTCCGCCGACATCGCGTCCATCTTCGCGTAGGTGTCGCGATCCATCCCCTCGTACCGGGCGTTGGCTTCGTCGATCGTCGCGCTGCCGAACGCGGCGCGGACTTCGGATCCGTACGCCTTCTCGTTTTCCGCAATCTGCCGCTTCTTCAATGCGGCGAACTTCTCGTCGTTCTTCATGGATTCTCCTTTTCCGCGGGCGTCAAGCTCCGCATCGATGGTGGTGATCAGGGCGTCGAGCCGATCTCGGCGCGACAAGAGCGCGCGGCGATGTCCGGCCAGTGCGGTCACGGGATCGAATCCTTTCGCCGCGACGATACGGCGGATATCCGCGAGCGGAACGTCGAGTTCCCGGTAGAAGAGGATCTGGCGAAGCCGGTCGGTCTCCGCATCGCCGTAGAGACGGATGCCGCCGGATCCGGTCTTCCATGGTTTTAGTAGACCGATTGCGTCGTAATAGCGGAGCGTTCGCGTGCTGACGCCCGACAGTCGGGCAAGGTCCGTAATCGTGTATTCCAAGGGACATCCCTCCCGTCGAGACCATGATACACCTTGACGCTACGTCAATGTCAAGAATCGTTTTCAATATATCACATTTTCGTTCCGATGTCAGCCCAATGAGAAAAGACCAGGAAGCGTTCCTCCTGGTCTTCTGCGAGTGCGGCCGTTGCGTCAGGATTCCGGTTTCGGCGGTTCGACCGGTTGCGCAGGCTGCTCTTCCGGCTCGGGTTCGGCAGGTGCGGATACTTCGGTCGGTTCGACCACGGGGGCGGGTTCCGATTCCGGCTCCGATGCCGGGGCTTCAATCGGTTCGACGACGGGTTCGGGTTCCGGTTCGGGCTCAGGAGCGACCGGTGCGGGCGGAGGGACGTCCGGCACTGGTTCCTTCACGGCTTCCTTCATCGGTTCCGGCTCCGGTTCGGCGATCGGAGCGGGAGCTTCGGCAGGAACCGGATTGAGCAGTGTCGCAGGAAGGACGCGAACAAGCAGCTTCTCGAGCAACTGACCGAAGAAGGTCGACACGACGAACGCCGCGAGCAGGATGAGCATGAGCCAGAATCCGAACGAATAGGACAGTGTCACATCGGGGTTGCCGGCGAGTTCCTTGGCGACGTTCGCGTAGATGAGCATGATCATGCCCAGATAGATGACGGCGAGGGCGATCTGCAGGATGCCCACGATCTTGAGTCCCTTGTCGTTTTTTAATAGCGTCAGAGCAAGGAATCCAAGCGTGAGGATCCACCAGATCAGGACGAACGTGCTGCCGACGCCGGCGAGGTCGGCGACATTGAAGCGGTTCGGTTCGGTGACGGTTCTCGCCGTGAACGCGGCGATGTAGAAGGCGATCCAGAACAGGAACATGAGAAAGAACTTGAAGCAAGTCAGGAAGAAGCGGGGTCGATCGGTGTAAAAATCGTTGAACAGCGTTTTGATCTTTGCCATTGCATGCCTCCCTATGAATGTTTTGAACATCTAAATAAAATGTATCACGAAAACGACGAATTGCCAACACGGAATGGAAAAAGACGTGAAGTTTTCGCGATTTCGCTCCAAACCGCACCGATTCCGCCTTGTGCACGATGATGGAGGATCCGGTTCGGCCGTCAAGATTCGTATGCGACGACTTCAAGAAACGGCATGTTCACGTCGCAGACGAGTGCGGGAAGAAGGTTTTCTTCTCGCAGATGCGCTGACGCGACACGGGGTGCGCATTTCTGCATCAACACCAAACCATCTCAGAATCTCGCCCGTCGTTTCTTTTCCTGCGGCATCGTCCGGCAGAGATGAATTGATGCGTGAAAACATCCCGTTTCGTGATACAATGAAAACGGAACATCGACATCAAGGACGGTGATCGTGATGAAAGCCTATCTCGACATCCACTACGGCATCGACGCCCTGCAGCACCTGATGCTCGCCGACAAGGCGCTTTCTCCCTATATCGAGAAGTACGGCCGCGTCAATGCGAAGCGGGACCCGGACGTGTTTTCGGTGTTGGTTTGGGCAATCGTATCCGACGGTCTTTCAATCGGCAACGCATCCGCAATCGAGCAGCGGATGACGGCCAAATATGGCGGATTAACGGTATCTGATCTCATCAAGGCGGATGTTGATTCGATGCGTGAGTTGGGATTGTCACTCACCAAGGCGGAGACGATCGCCGCAATCGTCCGCGACGTGGTATCCGGTCGCCTCGATCTCGTCGATACCTATCACTACGACGACGAGGGCTATGTCGGATTCTTCAGTTCGATCAAAGGCGTCAGCCATGGCGCCGCCGAAACCGTGGCGATCTTCAGCGAAGGCCGCCTTGACGTCTTCATGTTCGGGGATGCCGCCTATCAGCGCGCGGTGATGCAGGTCCACGGATATACATCCTATTCGAAGGAGCGGCACGAACGGCTTCGCAGACTCTATTCGCCCTACGGAACGGTCGCATCGCTCTACTATCTGGCAATCGCCGACGAACTCGCACGGGGCGTCGAGCGCTGACGCGAAATCATCGCTTTTTCTTGACACGAACCGTCCGTTGATAGTAGAATTGTAGTACCGGCTTACAGCCGGAGGGCACAATCTCGGCTTGTTGGAGAAACGGTTAACTCACATGCCTTTCACGCATGCATTCACGGGTTCGAATCCCGTACAAGTCACCACGGAGGCTTAGCTCAGTTGGCAGAGCACCTGGATCACAGCCAGGGGGTCGTCGGTTCAAGCCCGGCAGTCTCCACCACGCCGAAATAGCTCAATGGCAGAGCAACTGATTTGTAATCAGTAGGTTGCAGGTTCAAGTCCTGTTTTCGGCACCATCGAGATCAAACTTGCCCTCGAAGAACGCACTCTGGGTGCGTTTTTCTTTTCCGAGATGAGGATGTGAGACGCATGGACAGACAGGCGAGAAGCCTTCGGAAAACCGAGACGATTCTGCGTGGCACGCCGATCTGGAAAGGCATGCTGTCGCTGGCGGTTCCGATCTTTTTCGTGAACATCCTCAAGACCCTACACGACCTTGTCGACACCTTCTTCCTCGGACGCGTTCCCGGGTTCGATCCGATCGACGGGATCGCCAACGCGACGCACATGCAGAACGGCGTCGGGCTCACGTGGTCGCTCTTCTTCATCTTCATCAGCCTCGGGATGGGGCTCGCGGTCGCGGGAACGTCGCTCATCGGCCAGTACGTCGGTCGCGGGGACGCGATGAACGCGAAGCGGTATGCCGGCAACCTGATCATGATCTCGCTCGGATTCGGACTGGTCTTCAACCTTCTGCTCTACATGATCGCACCGCTCGTGATGACGTGGATCGGGGCGACCGGCGCCGACTTCGAATATGCCGTGACTTATCTTCGAATCCGCAGTTTCGAGCTTCCGATCCTGTTCTTCTCCTACGCCTTCCAGTCGATCCGCCAATCCACCGGCGACACGACCACCCCCGTCCTCGTCTCGACCTTCCAGATCCTCCTGAACATCTTCCTGACGTGGTGGATGGTGTCCGTCCTCGGCATGGGCGTCGTCGGCGCCGGACTCTCCACCCTGATTGCGAACTGGGTCGGGTTGCCGGTGTTCGTCATGATCCTGATGTTTTCCCGAACGGGACTGAAACTCGATTTCCGTACGCGCTTCCTCGATTTCTCGATCATCAGGCATCTGATCGAGATCGCCGTTCCCGCTTCCGTCGGGCAGGCCGTCCAAGCCCTCGGATTCGTGATTCTGAACGGCGTCGTGCTGTCGTACGGAACGTTCGCTTCGACCGCCTATGCGATCGGAAACAGGATCAATTCGATCGTGATGTTCCCCGTGTCCTCGGTTTCGGCGATTCTTGCGATCTACATCGCCCAGAATGTCGGCGCCGGCAACGTCAAACGCGCGCGCGCCTCGTTCAGGACCGGCATGACGATCGCGGTCGCGATGATGACGATCGGTGCCGCTCTCATCATTCCCTTCCGCATCCCGCTCGTGGAGATCATGAATTCCGATCCGCAGACGCTCGCAGAGGCGGATCGATACATGCTCTTCCTCCATCTCGGACTCCCGTTCATGGGGGTCTACCAGACGTTCCTGTCGACGTTCCAGGGCAGCGGCGAGACGCGATACGGCTTCTGGCTGTCGATGATCCGCCTGTGGGTGATCCGTCTTCCGCTCGTCTATCTGATGACCCTCCTGACAGATCTCGGCACGCTCGGCGTGTGGTGGATGATGCTGGTTTCGAACTTCCTTTCGGTGTTCGTCGGCACATACCTTTACCGCAAGGTCAAATATCTCCCCAAAATACGCAGGATCCCTGCGGAAGCGGAAGAAAATCTGGTATAATCTACATCAAAGGAGGCGACATCATGAAACCGATCCGTTTTCCCGACTACGAACGTTCGATCATGAACGTCTCCGCTTCGATTCTCAGACATTACGGCGCGAAGACCGAGAAAGCAACCCTTCCCGAAGTCGATGCCGTCCTCGCGAACAATCCCCGCAACGTGGTTCTGGTGCTCGTCGACGCCCTGGGAGATTCGACGCTGCGGCGTCAACTCGGCCCGGATGCGCGACTCGCGGCAGCGCGCGTCGGAACGATCACGTCCGTCTTTCCCTCGACCACCGTCGCCGCGACGACGTCGGTCATGTCGGGCAAGAGTCCGCTCGAGACCGGCTGGCTCGGATGGGCACAGTGGTTCGAGTCGGAAGGACGCACCGTCATCACGTTCACGGACACCGACTTCTACGACGATTCCAAGATCGGACACGCCGTCGCCGGAACCGTGATCCCTTTCGAAACGATCTACGACCAGATCCGGAAGGCGTCTCCCGAAGTCGGTACCGCGGAGATCTTCCCGGCGTTCCGTACGCCGGAGAACGATACGTTCGAGAAACTCCTTGCGGCGGCTAAAGCCGTCTGCGATACCCCCGGCAGACATTTCATCTACGCCTACTGGGACAAGATCGATTCGCTGTCGCATGAATTCGGTCCCGGATCCGTCGAAGTCCATGCGATGGTGCAGGACATCGACCGCGCATATGGCGCCTTCGTCGATGCGATCGAGGATACGGTCGTGATCCTGATCGCCGACCACGGTCAGGTCGACGTCTGTCCGATCGTGCTCGACGATTATCCCGAACTCCTGGAGATGTGCGAACATCTTCCCTCGATCGAGACGCGTGCCGCCGCCTTCTTCGTGAAGGAAGGCAGGAAAGCCGACTTCAAGGCTCTGTTCAATCGGCGTTTTCGCGACTATTTCACGCTCTACACGCCCGCGGAACTCAAGAAGAACGGCGTGTTCGGCGATGGCGTCATGCATCCCGCGTTCGATTCGTTCACCGGCGACTTCATCGCCGTCGCCATCGAGCACTACTTCTTCGCCTTCCGCCGCTTCCCCACGTATTTCCGGGGGCAGCACGCCGGCATCCTGAAGGACGAGATGGTGGTTCCGCTCGTGATCGCCGACAAGACGAAAAAATGAGCGTCGATCCCGCGGGACCGACGCTTTTTTCTATTCGTTTCATTCATTCTTCCATGAGCGCATGGACGATCAGTTCGCCGGTCGAGACGTTCGTGGCGAGCGGGATCTTGTAGACGTCGGACAGGCGAAGCAGCGCCGAGACGTCGGGTTCGTGCGGCTGCGCGGTCAGCGGATCGCGGAAGAAGAAGATGAGGTCGATCTCGCCATTGGCGATCCTGGCGCCGATCTCCTGATCGCCGCCGAGCGGTCCCGAGCGGAAGCGATGGACCGGCAGGCCGGTCGCTTCGATGATTCGTTGTCCGGTCGTTCCGGTGGCGAACAACTGGTGGCGTGCGAGGACGGCGGCATACTTCCTGGCGAAATCGATCATTTCCTGTTTGTTCTTGTCGTGGGCGATCAATGCGATGCGCATGGGATTCCTCCGTGGGCGGCTGGCCCATTCCCATTATACCACTTCCCAAGCGCCCGGGATAGCCGAAATGCGGAGATCGCGGCGGGTGGCGGAGATCGGGTTTTTTCCTGTTGCAATTCAATAACGTATTTGTTATAATGTAATAGCCGAATTGAAATCGGCCCTTGGAGAGGTAGCGAAGAGGCTAAACGCGGCAGACTGTAAATCTGCTCCCTATGGGTTCGGTGGTTCGAAACCACTCCTCTCCACCACGTGTACGCAAAGCGGACTTCGGTCCGCTTTTTTTGTTTTCGAAAGAAAAACCCGGATTTCTCCGGGCGTTTCGTCGTTCATGATATCTGCGTGAAGGAAGCGACGGGTCGGGATGGCCGGAAAGTCATCGCGCCGATCGCCGAACTCAGACGAAATCGGGATCGTTGATCGTCGTATTCATCCAGGCGATCCGCTCGTCCAGCCAGTCGTAAAGGACCTCGAGCTGTTCTTCGTACGTGTCCGCTTCGTAGACTTCCGGCGACGTGTACCATTCCCAGTTCTTGCCCATGACGTCCCAACGGATGAAGTTGAGGTAACGCGAACGGGCGATGGAATCGGCGACGGGGTAGACGGAAGCGAGCATCTCGGTCACTTCGACGTAGATTTCGTTCCACCGGGCCTGCAAGTGAAGTCGGAACGTATCGTATTTCATCAGGTAGTAGAACCAGATGTTCTTGTACTGCAGCGAGGTGTACCATCCCGGCGGCATGCGGTTTTCATAGTCGAGGTGGCCCGGATTGGACGACGACAGGTCGAAGTCCCAGACGGGACCCATCTTCAGGACGCCGCCCTTCGCCTTGTACATGTAGACGGATGAATATCCCGAGTCGACGTTCTTGAAGACTTCCTGGACGAGAAACCAATCGATGAACGACGCCTCGTCGATCAGTTCCGTATAGCTCCGACGGTTGCTCAACGCCTCGTAGATCGAATCGACGTAGTCCTTGATGTAGGCGACCTGGGCGGTGTTGAAATTGACGCTGTCGGGTTGTGGCGACTTGATCGAATAGGGGTAGCCATGGGCGTGGAAGTAGTCCACGCCTTCCACGGCGGACCAGTCTTCATAGACCTTGTAGTCGAACTCGATCAGGTATCCGGTGTCGACCGCGCTCGATCCTTCCTCGACGTCGACCCGGACCGGAGAGACCTCGATCTGATCGCTGAGGGTGTAGTTTCCGACGTATTCGTCGTTGATGAAGACATCGACGAATGTCGCGGAAGGCGTATAGGGCATCCCGATCGTAGCCGCGAGCTTGTAGGCGAGGTAGTTGCGGATCAGGGTCTGGTCCGTGAAGTTCGCGAGCAGGACCCAGTCCTTGGCTTCGTAGTCGGTGAACATCGCCGTCTTGTCGTCGAACTTGATCCGATACGGCTTCTTCGGCATCCACCACGTGGAATTGCCGCGCCCGCGGATCTGAAGTCCGCGGCGGGTGAACACGTTCGTGCCGACATTGGCCTCGTCGTATGTCGTCAGCGTCGCGACGGCGTCGACGTAATCGTCCTTGGATACGATCTCCTGGCTTCCGTCGGTCCAGATGCGGAGTTCGGGGATCCGTTCGAGGACTTCGAAACCCTTCATCACCGTGACGTATTCAACCGCGCGCGTGACGCCCTTGTATCGGATCGTCGCCGTGATGGTGATCGGCGTGTCGTGCTGCGGAAAGGTGAAGATGAAGCGACCGCGATAGATGCGCGAGACCTCCGTGGCATACGAGACGGTCGCGGTATCGTAGGAAATCACGGGCAACGCCAGGTCGCATTCGATCGCGTCGGGAATCCCCGCTTCGATCAGGTCCTCGATTTCGTCAAGGCCGAGATTGGTCATGTATCGTTCGTATGCGGCCAGATCGCGGACCACGAAAACTTCGTACTCGCGCGAGATCGCGAGATCGCCGTAGGTCAGGGTCACTTCGAGGGTCACGAACTTGTCGAGTTCGGGAGAATCGTATGCGAGCGTCGTTCCGATCGCGGTGCCGTCGACGGCATAGGATACCGTCAATGCGGGGTTGGTCGCGGCCGGAAGAGTGACGTCGGCGATGATGGCGGAGGGGATCGATTCTTCGATCAAGTCGAATTCCGCGAGGATGACTTCCGTCCGGGGATCCTCCGGCGCGGTGGTCGCGACCGTCGAGAAAAGATCGCATCCGACGAAAGCGGCCGACAGCAGTAGGATCAGGAAGATCATCATCGCTCTTTTCATGGCAATACCCCGTGTTCGAAGACATCAACAACCATTGTAGCACAAAAAGGTCGATGGGAAAACGGTTTTATGCCGTGATGCACGAATCTCCTCCCCGCCGTCTTTCGTTCGGCGGGTCGAAACGACAGGATACGCCCGCTGACGCAGGAAAAGAAAAGAGCACGCAAATCGCGTGCTCGCTTCGATCAGAACATCAGGACGACGTTCGGCTGATACAGTTTCACCACTTCCGCCATTCTCGCGATCGTCTTCTCGGGATAGGGGGGGACTTCGATCCGTGCCGCGTCTTCGGGGCGGAACAGCTTGGGCTTGCGATAGGGGTTGAGGACGTAGCGCGGCACCGGCGGCATCTCCTTCGCCATCCGGATCAGGTCCTTTTCGGAAAGCTGGGGGATGACGGTGGTCCTCGTCTCGAAGTCGACGCCCGCCCACAGGAGCATGACGATCGTCTCGAGTACGAGGTTGCCGTCGGCTTCGGGGCCGCAGATCTCTGCATAGCGCCACACCGGCGCCTTGTAGTCGATTGCGATGTAGTCGACGAGGCCTTCGTCGATCAGACGCTTGACCGCGTCGGGATTCGAGCCGTTGGTGTCGAGTTTGGTGAGATAGCCGAGTTCCTTGGCCCGTCGGAAGATCGCGACAAGATCCCGGTTGAGCGTCGGTTCCCCGCCGGAGACGACGACGGCGTCGACCAGACCCTGACGGCGAACCAGAAAGTCGTCGACTTCGGCCGGATCGAGCAGAGTATCGATGTCCTCGATGATCGCGCGGTTATGGCAGTAGAAGCAGTTGAAGTTGCAGCCGGGAGCGAAGAGGACGGTGGCGATTTTTCCCGGATAGTCGATCAGGGAGGACTTGACCATCCCCGCGAAGATCATGCGTGCGGCGCCTCGGACCCGATCTCGTCCTCGATCACGTACTTGACGCGGTCGTCGTACTCGGCCTTCTTGCCTTTGTTGAAATTCTGAACGGGACGCAGGTATCCGACGACACGGGTGTAGACTTCGGATTCGCGGCCGCATGTCGGGCACTGGAAATGCTCCCCGGAGATGTAGCCGTGTTCCGGACAGACGGAGAAGGTGGGAGTGATCGAGATGTAGGGCAGCTTGTACTTCGTGAAGACCTTCCGGATCAGGGTCTTGCAGGTCTGGGTGTCCTTCACGCGTTCACCGAGATAGAGGTGAAGGACGGTACCGCCCGTATAGAGCGACTGCAGTTCGTCCTGCAGTTCGAGGGTTTCGAAGATGTCGTCGGTGAATCCGACCGGCAATTGGGTCGAATTGGTATAGTACGGTACATCGCGACCGGCGGTGATGATGTCGGGATAGCGTGCCTTGTCGGCCTTGGCAAGTCGATAGCTCGTCCCTTCGGCCGGCGTCGCCTCCAGGTTGTAGTTGTGGCCCGTTTCTTCCTGGATGTCGCGGATCAGGTCGCGCATGTAGTTGAGCGTCTTGATCGCGAACTGCTGCCCCTTCTCGGTCGTCAGATCATACTCCGCACCGTAGAGGTTCTGGGCGGCCTCGTTCATGCCGATGAGTCCGATGGTGTTGAAATGGTTGAACCAATATGAACCGCTTTTCGCCTTGACGTCCTTGAGGTAGTAGGCACTGTACGGATAGAGGCTGTGGGCGGTCTGTTCCTCGACGACCTTGCGCTTGATTTCGAGCGACTTCTTGGCGATGTACATGGTTTCCCACAGACGCGTGTAGAATTCCGACTCCGACTGGGAGAGATAGGCGAGCCGCGGCAGATTGATGGTGACGACGCCGATCGAACCCGTCAGCGGATTCGAACCGAAGAGGCCGCCGCCGCGCTTGCGAAGCTCGGACGTGTTGAGCCGCAGGCGGCAGCACATCGACAGCGCGTCTTCGGGGCTCAGGTCGGAGTTGATGTAGTTCGAGAAATAGGGGATGCCGTACTTGGCGGTGATCTCCATGAACTTTTCGATCACGGGACTGTCCCAATCGAAGTCCTTCGTGACGTTGATCGTCGGGATCGGGAAGGTGAAGACGCGTCCCTTCGCGTCCCCCTCCATCATGACGTCGCAGAAGGCGGAGTTGATGACGTCCATTTCGGCTTGGAATTCGCCATAGGTCTCCGGCATCAGCTTACCGCCGATGATGACGTTCTGGTCGCGGAGGGTACGCGGGGGCTTGATATCGAAGGTAAGATTGGAGAAGGGGCACTGGAAACCGACGCGGGTCGGCACGTTGAGATTGAAGATAAACTCCTGCAATGCCTGCTTGACGCTCTTATAATCGAGATGATCGTAACGGACGAATGGTGCGATATAAGTGTCGAACGAAGACCATGCCTGGGCGCCGGCGGTCTCGCCCTGCGTCGTGAACGTCGAGTTGACCACCTGACCCAGAAATGCACGGAGGTGTTTCGCCGGATTGGATTCGATCTTGCCGGTCACGCCCCCGAAACCGTTCATCAAGATCTGACGAAGATCCCAACCGGCGCAATAAGGGCCGAAGAAGCCGAGGTCGTGGATATGAAAGTCGCCGTTCAAATGGGCGTTGCGGACGTCGTCGGGATAGATTTCGTGAAGCCAGTAGTTCTTCGTGAAGTTCTCGCGAACGTAATTGTTGAGGCCATTGATCGATTTCGAGGTGTTCGCATTCTCGTTGATCTGCCAGTCCCGGTCGTTCAGATATTCGGTGAACATGTCGATGGTCGCACCGATCAGCGCACTTGACTCGCGTGCAGAACGCCGCTTCTCGCGATATAGGATATAGGCCTTGGCCGTTTTCGCATGACCGTTCTCGATAAGGACCTTCTCGACGATGTCCTGAACACCCTCGACTTCTGCGATGCCGTTCGGATACTTCTCGTCCGCCATGGCGCAAACCTGTTCGGCGAGAAACTCGGAACGTGAAAAATCGGTTCCCCCAACCGAGGTAGCCGCCTTGAAGATGGCGAGGACGATTTTTTCTTTTCGGAACGGTACGACCGATCCATCGCGTTTGACGATCTGCTTCGGCATGAGAAGATTCCTCCAGTATTTGTTTCAAGGGTGCGAAATAGATAATAAAGGACTAAAAATCGTTTGTCAACAGGCTTTTTAAAAATAAATGAGCATCGAATTTTCACGTGGGGGGGGGGTTATTGCGGAAGATGGGGACTTGCCGTATAACGAGGAATCGAGCAAATATAATTATATTAATGAGAACAAATTTTCATTGACGGCGGAGGAAAACGACGATCCTTCATAAAGACGAATGGCACACCACTCTCGTTCCTCAATCGGATGCGTTTTCATTGCGAGATGATCGGTCGTTCGGTCGAAATCGGGATGACTGACCCACCGCTATCGTCGAACTGCCGCATGACCGGCGGGGAGAAACGCGTGTTCAAGAGTACTTTGACAACATCTGACAAATGACCAAAATGAGCGATTTACACTTAATCATATTTTGAATCGGAACTGACTTCGGTTGCAATCGACGACCGACTTGCCCCTTTGTATGATCATATCGCGCGCGAACGCACATACGCGCAAATACTTCTTCAGGCAAGGCATCGTGACATTTCATCTCTGCCGAAGGCATAGGCGAATATCTCGATTTCCCATTGTCAATATCGCTTTTGCATAGGTATCACGATCACATAAACATCATGTAAACATCGCGTTAAATATTCGACCTATTTGGCGTCCGATCGTGTTCTTGAGGGCTTCTTCCATAATGAACAACGATGATTTACGATCTTGTACCCGATCGCACCTCATCTCGTTCGCTCAGCTTGCGGAGAACCCCCCCAATGCAAGCGAATCCGACCAAACACCACAAGGCGAGAACAACCGTTTTCTATTATCGGATGATTGCATTTCCCTTCTAATGAATGTATAATATTATCTCGTTTGAAGGAAGGAGGGGGCGATCAAATGGAAAACGAAAATTTGAAATTCAAGATCTTCTACTTCGTTCGTTACTTTGCCGACGCGTTCTTCTATCCGTTCATGTCCCTCTACTTTCTCGACAAGCTCGGCGAGAACTCCGATTCCCAGCTTGGGCTTCTCTTGGCGATCACGCCGATCATGACGATCGTCGTCAATCCGATCTGGACGTATTTCGTGAAGGACATGAAGATCAGCCGGATCATCCTTCAGACGATGACGGTCGTCGAAGGGGTTCTCATCTTCTCGATTACGCAAGTCGACACCCTCGAAGCGTATGCGATCATCATCGGCATGATCGCCGCCCTCTGTTCGCCGTACGTTTCGATTCAGGACGGGTTTGCGGCGACCTTCGCGAACAACAACAAATGCGAGTATTCGTCGATCCGCATCTGGGCTTCCGTATCGTATGTCGTCGCGACGCTGATCGGCGGATATCTTGGCGTCTATCTCGGTTATGACCTGCTCTTCCTGCTCTCGGGCATTCTCTTCGCCGCAACCGCCCTCCTGGCCGTATGGATCAAACCGCTTGAGAAGAATACGGGCGATTCGATCAAGTCGCTCGAAAAAGCCCCGGATGGGTCGAGGAAGTCGAAACGCAACCTGAAGGCGTTGCTCGGCAATGTCGAGTTCTATAAATACCTGGTGTTCTACACGCTCGTGATCGGCTCGGTCAGGATCGGCGACTCCTTCCTCGGAATCTACCTGACGGAGAAGTTCGAGATCTCATCGATCGACTATGGGTGGCTGTATGCCGCCTTCGTCACGGTCGAGGTCCTGTCGATGCGGATCATGATGACCAAGGGTTCGCAGATTTCCGACAGACTCCTCTTCATTCTTGCCGGCGCGATGTTCGTGTTCCGCTTCCTGGTCTACACGATCGAACCGCCCCTTCCGGTGATGTTCGCGGTCACCCTGCTCCGCGGCGCATCATGGGGCATCATCCTCTATGCCCACATCAAATTCCTGATCAAGATCGTCCGCGTCGAAAACGTGACTGCGGCGATCCTCATCGTGACGCTCCTGTTCTCGATCTTCACCGGTCTGGGCAACTTCCTGTCCGGTATGTTCATCGCAAAGCACGGCTTTCCGACGTTCTATCTTGTCAACGCTGTGCTGATTTTCACCGGGTTGCTGGTTTTCATCGTCTTCACCCCGAAGATTAGGCCGACCGCGGCCGGAGAGGTTCAGATCACTCAACATGCTGAGAGTAAGTAATGTCGAACTGATGTTCGGGGGAAGGAAACTGTTCTCCGAAGTCAATCTGGAATTCACCAAAGGGAACTGCTATGGCATCATCGGCGCGAACGGCGCCGGAAAGACCACGTTCCTGAAGATTTTGACGAAGGAAATCGAGACCACGTCCGGAGAAGTCTGGCTGGATCCCGATTGCCGGATGTCGATCCTGGCGCAGAATCAGAACGCCTTTGACCGGTACACGGTCCTGGAGACCGTTTTGATGGGACACAAGCGTCTGGTCGACGTCATCGCCGAGAAGAACGCGCTGTACGAAACGGCGGAATTCACCGAGGAGATCGGGATGCGCCTCGCTCATCTCGAGGCCGAATTCGCCGAACTCGACGGCTGGAACGCCGAGAGCAATGCCGAAATCCTGCTCGACGGCCTCGGCATTTCGGCCGAAGACTATCAGAAGCCGATGAAATCGTACGATGCCAAGAAGAAGGTCAAGGTCCTTCTCGCGCAGGCGCTGTTCGGAAATCCCGAAGTGCTTCTTCTCGACGAACCGACCAACAATCTCGATCCGCTGTCGGTCCGCTGGCTCGAAAACTTCCTGATGAATTATGAGAATTGCGTCCTCGTCGTAAGCCACGACCGCCATTTCCTGAATGATGTCTGCACAAGGATCTGCGACGTCGAATACGGCAGGATCACCCTCTATCCGGGCAACTATGATTTCTGGTACGAATCCAGCCAGCTCGCGCTCAGGCAAGCCAAGGACCAGAACAAGAAGATGGAGACGAAGATCAAGGAACTGGAGGACTTCATCCGCCGTTTCAGCGCCAACAAGTCCAAGGCGAAGCAGGCGACCTCCCGCAAGAAGGCGCTCGACAAGATCGTCCTGAACGACATCAAGCCATCGCTCCGCAGATATCCGTTCATCGAGTTCCAGCCGAACCGGGAAGTCGGGAACGAGATTCTCTTCGTCGAGAGCCTCACCAAGAAGGGCCTGTTCGAAAATGTGTCCTTCTCGGTCCGCCGCGACGACAAGATCGCCTTCATCACCGCCGACACGACGGTCGTCACGGCACTCTTCAAGATCCTCGCCGGCGAGGACGAGGACTTTACCGGAACGTTCAAGTGGGGCATCACGATCACGACCGCCTTCTTTCCCCAGGACAATCAGAAGTATTTCAACAAGGACGTCAACCTCATCGACTGGGTCCGTCAGTACACGGGCGTCGAGCAGGCGGAGACCTATATCCGCGGCTGGCTCGGACGGATGCTCTTCGGCGGTGACGAAAGCCTCAAGTCGAGCCGGGTGCTGTCGGGCGGCGAGAAGGTCCGGATGATGCTGATCAAGCTGATGCTGTCGGGTGCCAACGCGCTCGTGTTCGATGATCCGACCAACCACCTCGACCTCGAATCGATCACCTCGCTCAACGAAGGCATGCAGCGGTACCGCGGCGTGATGCTGTTCACCAGCCACGACCAGGAGCTGATCGACACCGTCGCCAACCGCATCATCGCGATCGACGGGAAGGTCACCTTCGACAAGCCCTGCAACTACGAAGATTACCTTGATGCCATCGAAAAGGCCGCTTGACGGCCGATTCGATGGCTTTTTCTTTCCCAAAAGGGAAAAAAAGACGGAATCGAAAAAGCATTTATCGACACCGCGTGATATAATTTATTGCTAAGGAGATGATCACCATGCGTTTCGACATCATCCTCATCGGCTTCACGTTCGCCATCGGCATCATCTCTATCGGGATCGCCATCGCCATCGCGACCAATCTCCGCCGCGCGCACGGGTTCTGGCAGCTTGCGCTCATGTTCTTCCTCGAGGGGGTCTATGCGACGGCGTATGCGCTCGAACTGGCGGCGACGACGGTCGAGACGAAGATCCTCTTCAACCATATCCAGTATTTGGCCGTACCCATCCTGGCGCCGTTCTGGCTCTTGCTCGCGATGCGCTTCGCTTTTCGCGATCGTCGGCCGAAATGGTGGCAGGAACTGATTCCCCTGATCATCCCGACGTTCGTGACCGTCGTCGTCCAGTTCACCTACTATACCCCGCTCGACTGGTACTACACGTTCGCCGAAATGATGGACGGCACGTCCGCCACGCTGGGAATCGACGTGCTCATCCTCGGCAAGGGCTGGCTCTATTACATCCAGGCGCTCCATAACCTGCTCGTACTCGCGCTTGTCGGCGCGATGTACATCCGCAGCGCCCTCAAATCCACCGGCATCAAGCGGTACCAGTCGTGGATCCTGTCTTCGTTCGGTTTCGCCGCGTCGATCTTCATCTCCACCACCCTCTTCAACGACACGACCTTCGGCCTCGACTATGTCCTCTATGCGATCTCGATCATCAGTTTCGTCGTGCTCTACTTCATGTTCCGGTTCGAGCTGTTCATCCTGACCCCGTCGGCGCACCAGGCGACGTTCGAGAAGGCGCTCGACCCGATCCTCGTCCTCGACGAACACTACGACGTCATCTCCTGGAACGCGGCGTTCGACGATTTCGGAAAGGATATCGTCAGGTTCGGGATGCCGCTCGCCAAGTCGTTTCTGCCGGAAGACATCGTCGAGGCGTTCAAGGGGAACGAAACCGTCCCCTTCGAGCATCACGGCAAGCGGTACATCGCCGAAACCTTCCCGCTCACGGCGAAGCACGGTCAGCTGAACGGATACATCATCCGCTTCAACGACATGACCAGCTATCTCGAGCGTATCGAGAAACTGGATTACGAGGCGTCCCACGACGCACTCACGAACATCTTCAATCGCCGCGCCTTCTTCGAGGCCGCAACGGCGCACCTCGATGATCCGACGCACCTGAACGGCGAGTATGCGGTGATGATGATCGACATCGACGACTTCAAAGATGTCAACGACACCCACGGTCATCCGATCGGCGACCTGGTGCTCGAAGAACTGGCGCACATCATCCGGACGGCGCTTGACGAGAACGCCATCCTCGCGCGTTACGGCGGCGAAGAGTTCGTCGCCTTCATCGGCGACGAGCGGCCGGAAGAAGCCCGCGCCGTCGCCGAACGGATTCGCGTCGCCGTCGAACAGACCTGCATCGCCATCGGCGATCTCGGAATCCACATCACGGTTTCGATCGGCGTCAAGGGCGGACGCGTCGGCAGCGGTACCCTGAAGGAAGCGATCAAGGGCGCCGACGAAGCCCTGTACATCTCGAAACGATCGAACAAGAACATCGTCACCACCGTCCTTTGACGGTTGCACGGCACGTCGTCGATCGGGGTTGACCATTCACCGTCAGCGTGCTACTATTAGGACACAGCGATCCCAGCGTTCGCTGTGTTTTTTATCCGGGGGGATCACAGACATGCAGAAGAACATCGTCCGTTACGACATGCTAGCTAAACCGAAGAAGCAGGCGTGGTACCTGACACTCCTGTCGTGGATCATCGCCTTGCCGAACGCCTGGATGCACGGCTTGAGGGTCAACAAGGTGAACATGAAGGGTCTCAAGCCGCCGTACATCCTGCTCTGCACGCATCACGCGTTCATCGACTTCTCGGTGACGACCGCGGCGATCTGGCCGCGCGGGGCGAACTACGTGGTCGCGATCGACGGATTCATCAACCGCGAGCAGCTGCTTCGCAACGTCGGCTGCATCTGCAAGCGCAAATTCACGAACGACATCCTGCTCGTTCGGCAGATCGAGCACTCCCTCAAGGTCAACAAGACGATCGCCGCCGTGTATCCGGAAGCCCGCTACTCGCTCTCCGGAACGACCGCGATCCTGCCGGATTCGCTCGGCAAGATGTGCAAGGTCATGCGCGTGCCGGTCGTCGTTCTCAACATGCATGGCAACTACCTGTCTTCGCCCGTCTGGAACCTTGCCAAGCGCAAGGTGCGGCTCGCGGCCGATATGACCCAGATCGTCACCGCCGAGGAAATCCCGTCGATCTCGACCCAGGAGATCAACGCCCGCATCGCGAAGGCCTTCGAATACGACGAGTATCGCTATCAGCTCGAAACCAAGCAGGCGATCAAGTATCGGAATCGCGCGAAGGGACTCCATCGCATCCTCTACCAGTGCCCGCACTGTCTGACGGAGCACGAGATGGAATCGGACGGCAGCGCCCTCTGGTGCGCCAAATGCGGGAAGACCTACGAGATGGATGTCTACGGCCGCCTGCGCGGCATCGACGGCGACGGCGTCTTCACACGCATTCCCGACTGGTATGAATGGGAGCGCGGCAACGTCAGGAAGGAAATCGAGAACGGCGGCTATCGGTTCGAGGATGAAGTCCGCGTCGATTCGCTTCCCAACGCAAAGGGGTTCGTGCCGCTCGGCGAGGGCAAACTCGTCCATGACGCGAACGGGTTCCGCCTCGAAGGAGTCTTCGATGGAGAACCCTTCTCGCTCGTGAAGGAACCTTTGTCGACATATTCGATCCACATCGAACTCGATTATCTCGGGAAGGGCGCCGACTGCATCTCCCTATCGACGCTCGAGGATACCTACTACATCTATCCGCTGCATCGGATGAATGTCGTCACCAAGCTGCATTTTGCGGCCGAAGAGATGTACAAGCACGTCAACGCCGCATCAAGGCGCGTCTGAGGAGGGCGACGATGGGACCCGCCTTCTACATGCAGTTCTTCGAAATCGCGATGCTGCTCCTCTTCGGCGCCTCATGGCCCGTGGCCGTCGTCCGCGCATATCGCGCCAGGACGGCGAAGGGAGCGAGTCTGACTTCGGCGATCCTGATCCTCGTCGGATACTCGATGGGGATCGTCAACAAGCTGGTCAACGGATCCGTCAACTACGTTCTCGGGTTCTACGTTTTGAACTTCACGATCGTTTCGATCTACTGTCTGATGCTATGGCGGAACATCCGCATCGACAGGAATCGAGATGCGAAGACGGTTTGAGCAATCAAGCCGTTTTTTCTTGGCGAAACCCAAAAAGCGAATGAAGGGAACGAGAAAGAACACGAATCGCAGTCCGCGCGATTTATTTGTTATGGCTAATACGTGAAACGCGTCTTCACCGAATGGGGGTCAAACCAAGAAAAGGTTCATAAATCAGAATCTTGTATATTGCAAATCCGCAAATGTGTTATAATACAAATAGTAAAATATTCATAAAGGGGAATATTTACAATCCTTGGGTGCTGTGTTATATTGTTGCTGTCAAGCGAGATTGCACGAATCTTCTGACACCGATCGTACATGGCATCATCGTCAACAAATCAACACCCAAGGAGCATATCATGAAAAAATCCATTCTCAAGTCGTTGCTCGTCGTTCTGTTCGCCCTTCTGCTTGCCGCCCCCATCGTCATTGGCACCATCGATGAGATCGATAATCGCGTCACGACCCTCGCGGATGATCCCGAACCCGATTTCGTGTATCCCGGCAAGGTCATCTCGGTCGCAGACGATCCCGAACCTGACTTCGTGTACCCCGGCAAGGTCATCATCCTCGCGGACGATCCCGAACCCGACTTCGTATACCCTGGCAAGGTCATCATCCTCGCGGACGATCCCGAACCCGACTTCGTGTACCCCAGCAGGGTCATCACCCTCGCGGACGATCCCGAACCCGATTTCGTGTACCCCGGCAAAGTCATCACCCTTGCGGATGATCCCGAGCCGGATTTCGTCTATCCCCTCAGCCTGATCAAACTCTGATTCATCAGGGTCGTCAGCGTCATGGGATATGACTTGACATAGACCATGACGACTTGCATAAAAGGATGATTCACCATGACGCTGTACGATTTTTCGTGCAATTACTATTTCAAGGATCGTTTTGATGCGATTGTCTTGATCGATCATTACAAGGCGACCAAGGGCATCACCCAAAAGGAAATCAACGAAAAAGCGGATATTCCAAAATCCAATTTTCGGCGTGCTCAGCAGAAAGGGTTCTCTGGTTACGAGGACATGCTGCAGAAGATGGTGGATTTCTTCGGTATCAAATCGCCGGTGGAACCCGAAACGGTCGTCGCTTTCGACGACCATTTTAGCCAATTCTATACATGCATCTGTTTTTCCAAATTCGACCACGCGATACCGTATTACGAGAAGCTGATGGCGATATTCGATCAGAACCGGGCTTCCATCCTGATGATTCCAGCATATCTAGCCCAACTCATCTATTATGTCAGCGAAGTCAATTATACCAACAAAATCAACCATGCGAAAATCGAGGAGGCCGTCAACGTCCTGAAGGATTTCGTTGACAAGATGTCGAACGAGCACCGCTTCCTCTATTACGAATACATGACCGCGTATGCGGGTATCAAGAAGGATCCCGAGAAAGTCGTCCACTACGCTCGACTGACCATCTACATGAGTGCCAATTATCCCGATTTCGAACCCACATCGAATTATCACGTGTCGTTTGCCTATTCGATGGTCGGAGATTACATCAACGGCCTGATCTATGCGAACAAGGCGTTGCCGAAACTCGAGGAGCAGTTGAATTATAACAAAGCCATCTTCTGCCGCATGAACATCGCCACCTATTATAAGAAGCTTGGAAACGTGGATGAGGCTCTGCGGATTCTTAAGAAGAATCTGATTTACCTGCGCTTCAACGATATCCAGCGCCTGAATCGCGTCACCTACATCAGCTATGCCGACTGCATGCTTCAGAACGGCAACCACAAGGAAGCCCTGGACTACTATCTGAAGATCGAGAACGAGTGCACGAAGAAGCCCGAGTACGAGTCGCTGATGGCGACCTATTGCATGTACCGCCTAGGCCAGTTTGAGCGGGCGTCCAAGTATATTGACAATCTGCTCGAAGCCCGTCGCATGCAGGTTTACCCCGACGAATATCTGTCGCTCGTGCTCTTCTTCCGCGCCTTCTACGAACACGCCTCGATCGAGGAGATCGACAACGCGTACAAGAATGCGGAGAAGTATATGCCCGACTATCGGTTCCGCGGTTATTTCATCCAGGACGTTGCCAAAGAGCTTCATGACGAACTGATCACAAAAAAGGCGACGAAACCGGTAAAACAGGTTTCTTCAGAAGATTACCTCATGTGAGGCGCTTCGGGCGCATTTGCGTCAGTCGTTTCACATCCCATGCGTCCAACCGCGGCTCCTGTTCGAGGGCCGCGGTTTTTTATCGCGATCCGGATGAGTTTCGCGGTGTTCGGTGATAGAATATAGAAGTGGAAAACGAGGAATCGACAATGAGACTGAAAACCAACTACCATACCCATACCGCCCTCTGCGGACACGCCGCGGGAATGACCGCGGATTATGTCCGCGAAGCGATCGCGAAAGGATTCACCGAACTCGGCATGTCCGACCACGGACCGATTCCGCGCGACTTCATGACGACCAAGGAATATTCCGACAACTGGCTCCAGCGACAGATGGATGTCCATCTCTTCGAACATGTCTACCTGCCGGACATCGAACGGGCGAGGCATGAATACGGCCACCTCATCTCGATCCGTTCGGGACTGGAGATCGAGTATGTTCCCGGCCACGACGATTACTATGGGTGGCTGCTCACGAAGGTCGAGTATCTCTCGCTCGGCATCCACTATTTTCCCTCCGTCGGCGGCCTCTTCAACGTCTACGACCGGATGACGAAGGAACGCCTCCCCGAATACGCCGCGCTTGCCGAGCGAGCGTTCGCGACGGGCTTTTTCACGATCGTCACGCATCCCGACCTGTTCCTCATGACCTATGCGGACGACGATGGCGTCCTGATCTTCGACGAGACCGCCGAGCGCGTCTCGCGACGGATCGTCGAAGCGGCCATCCGCCATGGCGTCAAGCTCGAGATCAACGGCGGCGGGCCACGGCGCGGCCGCCATCGGTCGCAGGACGGGATGGACTGGCTCTACCCCCGGACCGCCTTCTGGCGTATCGTCGAAGAGTATCCCGAAGCGCAGGTCGTGATCGGCTGCGATACCCACAATCCGCCCGAACTCTACGATTCCGTGATCGACGAGACGGTCGCCTTCGCGGAGCGTTTCAAACTGAACGTACTGCCGTATCTCGATCTGGCGGCCGAAAGGAAGCGAGTCCGATGAACGATCACCCGTATCCGATGAGACTCGACGCGAACGGCGTCGCGAATCCGGGCAACGTCGTCCGCTTCAAGCACTATCGATTCACGCTCCTTGCGGACCGGTTGGTCCGCATCGAATTTTCGGCCACCAACGATTTCGTCGATGAGCCGTCGCAGTCGATCTGGCATCGCGACGCGGCACCGGTCGCGTTCGAGAAGAAGATGTCGACGGTCGCGCTGTCGATCGAGACCGCGGCCCTCCGCATCACCGTCTCGGACGGTGAACTTCTCATCGCCGATGCGATGCGCATCCTGGTGAAATCGACCAAGGCGGTCTGGCAGTTCGGATCCGACGGCGAGAACCTCGGAGGAACCGCCCGTACGCTTGACGGCGTCGACGGCAAGATGAAGCTCGGCGACGGCGTCGTCGGCAAGAGCGGCTTTGCCGTCCTCGACGATTCGAAGTCGCTCCTTCTCGACCAGTACGGCTGGCCGAAGACGCGCCGGAGCAACGGAACCGACATCTATTTCTTCGGCTACGGCCACGACTACGAGGCGGCCGTGCAGGCATATGTCGCGATCTCCGGACACGCGCCGCTGATCCCGCGCTACATCCTCGGAAACTGGTGGAGCAAGTACTGGGCGTACACCGATCGGGAACTGCTCGGAATCGTCGACCGGTTCCGGGCCGAAGGCGTCCCGCTTTCCATCTGCATCGTCGACATGGACTGGCACATCACCGCGATCGACGGCGTTCAGGACTATTGGGGCGGCTGGACCGGCTACACCGTGAACAGGAAGTACTTCCCAGACTTTCCGGGGTTCATCGCCGAACTCCATGCCCGCGGCGTGCGCACCTCCGTCAATCTGCATCCCGCCAACGGCGTGAAATCCTACGAGATCCAGTACGAAGCGATGGCCGCGCGCATGGGAATCGATCCGGCGACGAAGGCGGTCGTGCCGTTCGATGCCGCCTCGCCCAAGGCGATGGCCGCCTATTTCGAGATCCTGCTTCATCCATACGAGGACATGGGCGTCGATTTCTGGTGGGTCGACTGGCAACAGGGGTCGCGGACCAGGGTCGAAGGACTCGACCCGCTCTGGATGCTCAACCACCTCCATCACTACGATTCGGCACGCGACCCGAAGAAACGGCCGTTCACCTTTTCACGCTGGTGCGGATACGGGGCGCAGCGCTATCCGATCGGTTTCTCCGGCGATGCCATCATCACGTGGGACAGCCTCAGGTATCAGCCGACCTTTACCGCGACCGCGGCCAATATCGGGTTCGGGTTGTGGAGCCACGACATCGGCGGCCATTACGGCGGGAAGGAAGATCCCGAACTCTACGCTCGCTGGGTCGAGTTCGGCGTCTTTTCGCCGATCATGCGGATGCATTCGACGTCGAATCGCTTCGCCACCCGCGAGCCGTGGCGCCACGCACCGGGAATCCGTGCGGTCGTCGGCGAGTTTTTGCGGCTGCGCCATCGTCTCGTGCCGTATCTCTATACCGCCGCAAGGATCGATTCGTCGCTCGGACGTCCGATGATCCGGCCGCTCTATTACGCGGAACCGGAACAGGAGAAGGCGTACGAGGCGGACGGCGTCTACTCCTTCGGCAGCGAGATGGTCGTCGCGCCGGTCACCGAACCCATCGACCCGCGCACGACGCGCGCGTCCGTCGAGTTCTACCTCCCCAAGGGCGTCTGGACCCATTTCTTCACCGATGAGATCGTCCCCGGCGGAAAGTCCGTGCGGATCCACACGGCGCTGGAACATCAGAACGCCTTCGTCAGGGAAGGCGGGATCGTCGTCCTCGCGGCCGATCCGATGGCGCCCGCCGGTCAAAACCCGTCGGCGTTCGATGTTCGCGTCTATCCCGGCGCCGACAACCTGTTCACGCTCTACGAAGACGACGGCGACTCCTCCGCGTATCGCGAGGGCGATTGTCACGAGACCCGTTTCGCACTCGTCCGCGAAGGCGGGCGCACGATCCTACGGATCATGCCCGACAAGACCGAACGGAGCTACATTCCGCCGCGTCGCAGCTATGTCGTCTCGTTCGTGAACCTGACCGGCGACGTGGCGGGATTCGATCACGCCCGGGAAGGATCCCGTCTGGTCGTCCGCACCGGCGAGGTGTCCTCCTACCAGAAGGTCGAGATCGTCGTCGACGCGTCCGTCCGCACGGCGGGACGCGCAGCGGCGCTTTCCGTCCTCGACCGGATGCTCGTCGACGTCATCCTCAACCCGGATCTGAAGACCGCGGTCTGGAACGCCTTCCAGGAGGCGAAATCGGCGGAAATGGTCGAAAAGTCGTTCAAGCGGATTCCGCCCCACATCAGGGCGATGCTCGAGGACTTCGCCCGGCTCTTCCCGTTTCGCGGGGAAAATTGACTAGAATCCCCGCGTCAAGTATAATGAAGGCGGGGGGCGAAACGGATGAAAAGGGCGATCATCGAAGGAATGTGCTGCGAAGGATGCGCACGGGACGTCAAGAAGGTGCTGGAAGGCATCTACGGGATCACCGACGTCCGCGTCTTTCTGACGGACGGCTATGCCACGTTCGAGGGATTCGTCTCGAAGGACGTCATTGCCGCGTCGCTGGCCGACGAGGGCTATCGGCTCGTATCGATCGAGAAGCAATGAAGGCACGGGCGCGTCGCGGATTCCGCCGGCGCGCCTGTGGAAATTCCTTGACTATTCGACGTGGTTGTTGGATAATGTTAATAGACTTTAGGGGCGTGGTGTCAACGGTAGCACAGCAGTCTCCAAAACTGTTTGAACGGGTTCAAATCCTGTCGCCCCTGCCACCGAATCCATGAACCGTCGCATCCGTGCGACGGTTTTTTTATCTGCGCCTTCACGCAAAATGTGGACGAACATACCCTTTGCGGGTGAATTGTTGTATACTTTGATTAGATCGGCCGCATCGGATTCCACTCACGGCCGACACGGGGGATCGCCATGGATCGGGAACTCGAGAAGAACGAACGTTCGGACGCCAAGCTGTCCGGGAAAAGCTACTTCGGCAGTGCGGTCGCATGCGTCTCGCTGCTCTTGGTCGGAATCGGCCTGATCGTCGCGGCGGCGGTATTCCAGCGACGGGAGGACGGATCGGCGATCACGCCGATCCTTGTCATCGCGGGACTCGCCGCGATCGTCGCTTCCGCCGTTGTCGCGATCGCTTTCTATAAGAACAACGTCACCGACGAACTGATGAAGAACCTCGAGCAGGCGGAGCGTGCATCAGGATCGTCGCTATCGCTTTTTTCGAGTCCCGAGACGATGCGAGCCGCCTTCCTCGCCGAGCGCTTTGCGCCGACGAAAAACGCCTTGCGCCGTCGCTTCTTCTCGCTTGCGATCGATGCGTACGTCGTCACGGTCGTGATCGAGCGGACCGAGGACGTCGAAGCATGCATCAAGCGGACCGTCGATCGCTTCTGCGAACTGGTGACCGACGACGGAAAACGTCGCAGACGGAACAACATCCTCTTTCTGTTCGCCTACATGGGATCGATCACGCCGGAAGCCGCCGAGACTGCCCGTCTCTTCGCATCGCAGCAGATGGCGCTGCAGAAGACATCGCCCCAGGCGTTCACGGACGTCGTTGTGCCCATCCTCTACGACGAAACCAAGCAGTCGTTCTGCTTCCTTGACGGCGGGAAGTCGAAATTCCGGACCTATGACATCGGGATGAACTTCTTCAAGCGCCGCATCCTGAAGTCGCGAGGCTGACGGTGAAGACCAAAGACGTCGTGGTCGTGCCGTACGACCTCGCATGGCCGGCGGCGTTCGACGCCATCCGCGAAGAACTCGCGATGGTGCTCGAGGACGCCTGTCTCGCCATCGAGCACGTCGGTTCGACCGCGGTTCCCGGCCTCTGCGCCAAACCGATCGTCGACATCGACGTCGTGATCGACACGGCAGCACGCTTCCCGTTCGTCCGCGCTCGACTCGAAGCGGCCGGGTATCGTCACGAGGGCGATCTCGGCATCGCCGGTCGGGAAGCCTTCAAGTACGACGACAAGCCGCACCTGATGTGTCACCACCTCTATGTCTGCGTTTCCGGGAACGCGGAATTGCGTCGTCATCTCGCCTTCCGCGATCACCTTCGGAACGATTCCGCCGACCGCGATTCATACGGTGCGGTGAAACGGGCGGCCGCCGCCCGCCATCCGCACGACATCGACGCCTATATCGCCGAAAAGGGCGAAATCATCGCCCGGATTCTCGCCGAATGCGGCAATTTGTAAGCGCTTGATTCTCACATGTGAATTATTCGGACTATTTTTCCGGACTCGCTGTTGACTTTTCCGTCTTCGTGTATAATGGAAATAGATTCAAGCATCTTCCGCGAGCGTGTCCTCGCGTCACCGACGCGGCGGCGGCAGATCGGACGGAAGAGAAGGGGGACATGCCATGAAGACGAGTCACCGGATCAAGGCTTTGCGCGGCGTGAACGAGCTGCAGGACAAAGTCGTCGAAGAAGTGCTGGAAGCCTATTACTTCCTTCGCCGCCAGGACGAGATCGCGACCATCGATGCGACGCTGGCGATCGTCAACGAATACAAGGACATGACCAGCGTCTATTGCGCCAACTGCGACCGACCGAACTTCTGCGACGACTGCTTCCCGATGAAGAAGCGCGAGATCTTCGATGCGATCGAGGGAATTCTGAAAGACCAGCGGGAGAACCTCCCCGACATCTACAAGAGCGCCAGCGCCAAGTGATCGAATCCGCTCCTCAAGGCCGTCCCGGACGGCCTTTTCATTTGAAGCGTTTTCGATTGCGTCGGTGCGCGTCCGGGGGACAAAGGTGATATAATGGTTGTGGTCTGGAAAGGAGGCGGAATCATGCGAATCGGAGAACTTCTGGCCCCTGCCGGCAGCAAGGCCGCGGCCATCGCCGCGATCAACGCCGGCGCGAACGCGGTCTATCTTGGCGGGAAACGTTTCGGCGCCCGCGCGTTCGCCGAAAACTTCGGAAACGACGACATCGGCGATTTGATCCGCTACGCCCATCTGCGCGGCGCCTCGGTCTACGTGACCATCAATACGCTCGTCTACGACGACGAGTTCGACGACCTGGTCGCCTACGCCGACGCACTTGTCGCGCGTGACGTGGACGCCCTCATCGTCCAGGATCTCGGCGTCCTGGACGTCTTTATCCATCGTTATCCGAACACGCCGATTCACGCCTCGACGCAGATGAACGTGCATCTCCCGGAGCAGGCGAAGAAACTCGCCGATCTCGGCGTGAGCCGGATCATCCTCGCCCGCGAGACATCGGTCGACACGATCCGCGCGATCCGCAGCCTGACGGACGTCGAACTCGAGGTGTTCGTCCACGGCGCGATCTGCGTCTCCTATTCCGGCAACTGTCTCTTCAGCTCGCTCGTCGGCGGCCGCTCCGGCAACCGCGGCGAATGCGCCCAGCTCTGCCGTCTGCCCTACACGCTCCTCAAGGACGGGACGCCCGTCTCCGACGAAGCCTATCTGATGAGCCCCAAGGACCTGATGACGCTCGAGCGGCTCGCAGACCTCGCCGCCCTCGGCATCGCCTCCTACAAGATCGAAGGCCGCATGCGCAAGCCCGAATACGTTGCGCAGACGGTATCGAGCTACCGACACGCGCTCGACACCCTGGCCGGCGGCGAACCCGTCGACTTCCAGTCCGAGATCGCGAAACTGAAGCGCGTCTTCAACCGCGAGTACACGCCCGGGTATCTTTTCAACACGCTTCCGAACGACATCAACAATCCCTATCGCCCGAACCACATGGGCGTCGAGGTCGGCACCGTCACGGCCTTCGCCCGCGGGAAGGCGACGGTCCGGCTTTCCGATATGCTGGAGGTCAACGACGGCATCCGCTTCCTCGGACCGACCGACTCCGGCAACGTCGTTTCGCGCATCCTCGCAGGCGACAAGATGGTCACCCGCGCCTTCGCCGGCGAGACGATCCAGCTTGACAGCGCCGAAGAAATCGTCGTCGGCGCGACGGTGATGAAGACGCTCGACCACGCCCTCGAGAACGAACTCGCGGCGTATGCCGACGAAGCCTTCAAGAAGGTCGGGCTCGACGGTGTCGTGAAGGCGTTCGTCGGATCACCGCTTACGCTTGAGGTTCGCGACGTCGAGGGACGATCCGTCGTCGTCGAGACCCCCTTCGCGATCGCCGCGGCCGCTACGCGTCCGATGGGCAGGCCGGAAATCGAGGAACAGATCGCCAAACTCGGAAACACGCCGTTCTTCTGGCGGTCGCTGTCGATCGAGACCGACGGCATCGGATTCATTCCCGTCAAGGCGCTCAACGAAACCCGACGCCTCGCGATCGAACGGCTGAGCGAACGACGCGTCGCGCCGCGCCGGGAACCGAAGATCGTCGCCGCCGAACGGCGTCCGGCGGGCTTCGAGCCGTCGCCTTTTTCGATCATCGCCAAGGTGAGGACCGAAGAACAGCTGCAGGCCGCATGGGCGATGGGTGTCACCACGATCGTCCACGAGGAGATCCTTTCCGTCGATCCCACTGCCTATCCAGGCGTCCGCTACATCCCCCAGCGCCTTCGCATCCGGCCCGCTGGGGCATCGTTCGATCTTACGCGCGAAGCGTACGCGAGCGAGCTTTCGGCGCTCGACAACCCCTTCGTCGCCGATATGTTCATGAACGTCACGAATCGCCGCGCGGTCAACTTCCTCGGCCGTCACGGCGCCCGAGCGGTGACCCTTTCGGCGGAGATGTCGCAAGAGAGAGTCAAGGCGCTGATCGATGGTTATATCGCCGAATACGGCGAAAAACCGGCGCTCGAAATCGTTGCATACGGATTCCAGGATCTGATGATTTCGAAGTTCTGTCCGATCGCCAAGACATTCAAGACCAAGGCGGGATGCACGCTCTGCGAACGCAACCGGTATTCGCTCAGGGATCGCATGGGGTACGAGTTTCCGCTCGTTAACGACGGCAACTGCAACATCCGCGTGCTCAACTCCCGTTCGCTCAACCTGATCGATTTTGTCGGGTTCATCCAATCCGTCGGCATCGCCGCCGCGCGCCTCGACTTCACGATCGAGGACGGCGACGAGACCAGAGGCGTGATCGCCGCCTTCCAGAAGGCGTTCAAAAAGCAGGCGTACGTCGTCGACCGTCGCAAGTCGACGTACGGACGCTTCGTGAAATGAGTCGGAGTCCGTCATGAAGAACATCTACGCAAAACTCAAATGGTTCATCAAGGAAGAGTGGAAGACGTATCTTCTGATGCTCTTCCTTTTGATGTCGATCTCCTTCATCCTGCTTCTGCCGGCGAAGGTTCTCGGTCTTTCGATCGATGCGATCGTCTCGGGCGGGCTGACCGCCTCGACGCTCGTCTGGCTGGTCGCCGCGCTCGTCGCGCTCCCGGTCGGACGCTACCTGCTTTCGTTCGCCTACAACTACATCATCAACAAGGAATCCCAGAAACTCGCCTTCAAGTTGCGCCGCAGATACCTCGACCATCTTTTCGAGATGGATTCGAAGTTCTATGAAGCGTATCCGAAGGGCGATCTGATCGCACGCGTCACCAACGACCTGGACGGCATTACCACCGCCGCGACCTCGATGCTCGAAGGGTTGATCTTCAACTCCTCGGTGATCGTGCTCGCGATCGTGATGATGGGATTCACGATCAGTTGGGAACTGACCGCGGTTTCGGTCACGATCATGCCGATCGCGCTCACCATCCTGAACGTGATCCGCAACCGCAAGCGCAAGTACATCAAGAGACATCGCGAGATCTATGCGGCATTCACCGACAAGATCCTCGAATCGGTCGAAGGCCAGAAGGTCATCCGCGCCTACGTCCAGGAGGAGAACGACCTGAAGAGCCAGTACGAGGCGATCGACAGGGACATCGAATCCTGGCGCTACATCGTCCGCTACGAGAACTGGTTCAATCCGCTGTTCGAAATCGTCTACGGCATCGCCTATTTCCTCGCGTTCTCGTACGGTGCCTGGCTGGTGATCGACCAGAAGATCACCGTCGGCCAGCTCGTCACCTTCCTGTCCTACGTCGGGACGCTCTACGGACCGATCGTCTCGATCGCCGGTTTCTTCACCCAGCTCAACAACGCGCAGGTCTCGGTCGACCGTTTCGACGAGATCATGCGGACCGTGCCGGAGGTGAAGGACGAACCCGCGTCCAAACCGATCCTCACGTTCGGCCGGATCGATTTCAGGAACGTCACGTTCAAGTATCCCTTCGACAAGTCGCCGGTCATCAAGAACATCGACATCACGATCGAGAAGGGTCAGACGATCGGTATCGTCGGGCCGACCGGCGCCGGCAAGTCGACGCTGATCCGTCAGCTCCTGCGCGAATTCAACGTGACCGACGGCGCGATCACGATCGACGATGTCCCGATCGGCGAATATCGGATCCACGACGTCCGCGCCCTCGTCGGGTACGTCCCCCAGGCGCACATGCTCTTCAAGAAGGGCGTCGACGAGAACATCATGATCGGCAATCCCCGCGCTCGTCTCGAAGACCTCGACAAGGCGGTCAAGAACGCCGACTTCGAGAAGGACGTCATGTACCTCACCGAGGGTCTGCACACCCAGGTCGGCGAGGCCGGATCGACGCTTTCGGGCGGCCAGAAGCAGCGCCTTTCGATCGCCCGGGCGCTGATCAAGGATCCGGAAATCCTGATTCTGGACGACTCGCTTTCGGCGGTCGACGCGAAGACGGAGGAGAACATCATCGAACGCCTCAAGGAAACGCGCGGCGGGAAGACGAACATCATCATATCGCATCGCTTCAGCGCGATTCGCGATGCGGATCTCATCCTCGTCCTCGAGGGCGGGAAGATCACGCAGCGCGGCAAACACGAGGATCTGCTCAGGCAAGGCGGCTGGTACAAAGACCAGTACATCCAGCAGATCACGATGAGGTGACGCGATGAAAGCGATGAAGAAGGTCTGGCGCTACATCGCCAGAAACAGAAAACTGCTCGTGATCACCTTTCTCGCGATGCTCGTCGTCCAGGCGCTCGGCCTGGCGGCACCGCTCCTCGTCAAGGAAATCCTCGACAACCAGCTCATCGGCATCGAGAACTCCTGGTACGCGGTCGAGGGACCGACCGAACGAAGCGTCCTCTACGACGGCACATACTATGCCCAGAAGCCGATCGGCGTCGATCCGGTCTCGATCGTCATCTATCAGGGCGGCTACTACTTCGTCGAGGCCGACGTTCCCGCCGGCGCAAAGGCGCTCGACGGCGACACGCTCACGGTCACCACGCCCGAAGGCGGGATCTTCGTCTTCACGGCGGCGAAACTCTCGCACGACGACGTGCTCGCCTTCTACGGGCCCTTCGTCCAACCCCTCGTCATCCTCATCGTGCTCCTGCTGGTTCGCTTCATCCTGCAGATCGTCTTCACCTACATCCAGCGCATCACCACGTCGATGATCAACGTGAACATGGTCCGCGACGCCCGCAAGGATGCGATCGCGAGCCTCCAGCGGATGCCGATGGAGTACTTCGAGACCGAGCCGGCCGGAAAGATCGCCAACCGCGTGATCTCCGACGTCGGCGGCATGATGAACCTGTTCTCGACGATCATGAACCTGCTCGTCAACGCCACCCTGTCGATCGTGTTCGCCTACATCGGCATGTTCTATCTCGACGCGCGGCTCGCCCTCATCACCTTCGTCGTCTTCCCGATCGTCTACGCCTGGCTCCGCTTCTTCGTGAAGCGCCTCAACACGATCGCCGTCAAGGTCAACGAGCAGGCGTCGATGATCACGGCGCGGCTGAACGAGATCATCAACGGCATCTCGATCCTCCAGATCTTCAACTTCCAGTCGCAGACGACGAAGGATTTCGACGAACTCTCGCTCGACTTCATGAACGAGAAGATGAAGGAACAGCGCCTCCACCTGTCGATCGGCTGGAACATGATCCGGCTTGTCGGCGCGCTCGTCACCGCCGCGATCGTCTTCTATTTCGGCAACGGCTATCTGACGATTTCCGGGTTCGTCGTCACGGCCGGCATCGTGTACGCCTACAACGATTACCTCGGCCGTCTGATCGAACCGGTCGGCACGCTCTTCCGCGAAATCGGCAATCTCGAGCACGCGATCGTCAAGACCGATCGCATCTTCCGGATCATCGACGGCGAACAGGAAGACGGATCGTTCGAAGCGATTCCGCGTCCGCGCGGCCGGATCGACTTCGACAACGTCTGGTTCTCCTATCAGGAGGGGCACCCCGTCCTGAAGGGCATCGACCTGCACGTGAATCCCGGCGAGATGGTCGGTCTCGTCGGCCATACCGGATCGGGCAAGTCGTCGCTGATGAGCCTCCTGCTCCGCTTCTACGACTTCAAGGACTGCGACATGGGTTCGATCAGGATCGACGGCGAGGACATCACCACGCATTCGAAACGGTCGTTCCGCAAGCACGTCGGCATCGTCCTCCAGGATCCGGTCCTCTTCAAGGGCACGCTCGCCGACAACGTCCGCTTCGGCGTCGAAGGGCTCACCGACGAAGAAGTCGAGGCGACCCTCGTCCGCATCGGCGGGAAGAAGATCCTCGACAAGCTTCCCGAAGGCGTCCGCACCGCGGTCGCCCGCGGCGGCGGCAACTTCTCCGTCGGCGAGAAGCAGATCATCTCGTTTGCCAGGGCGGTCGTCCACGACCCGGCGATCCTCGTCATGGACGAAGCGACCGCCAACATCGACACCGAGACCGAGGAGATGATCCAGCAGGCGCTCGAGACCGTCGCCAAGGGACGGACGATGATCGTCATCGCCCATCGTCTTTCCACGATCAAGAACGCCGATCGGATCGTCGTCCTGGAAAACGGCGTCAAGGTCGAGGAAGGCAGGCATCGCGACCTGCTCGCCAAGAACGGCGTGTACGCCAACATCTACCGCTCCCAGATCAAAACCGTGGCCGATCCGCAAGGATGAGCCACGGTTTTTCCTGCAGCAAATACTTTTTTGGATTCTTTCTTTTCAAAGCGGATATGATATAATAGTCTAGACTGAAAGCGTTTTTGGAAGGAGCCAGAAGAAAGTATGAAAGAATATCTTGCTTCAAGCATCAAGAACGTCATCATCCTGGGACATCTCGGATCCGGAAAGACGTCTTTGGCGGAGTCGCTCATCTACACCGCCGGAGGCGTCGAAAAGAAGGGCGAGGTCGAGAAGAAGAACACCGTCTCCGACTATACCCCGGAAGAGCAGGCGCGCCTCACCTCGCTCTCGACGGCCGTCGTTCCCGTCGAATTCAAGAACACCAAGATCAACTTTCTCGATTGCCCCGGCGCCGACGAGTTCATCGGCGACATCGGGCATGCGATGCGCGTCGCCAACGGCGCAGTGCTCGTCCTCGACGCGACCAAGGGCGTCGAAGTCGGCGCGGAGAAGATGTGGATGGAGATCCGCAAACACAACCTGCCGGCGATCATCTATGTCAACAAGATGGACAAGGAAAACGTCAAGTTCGACGAGGTCCTCAGCCTGATCAAGTCCAAGCTCGGCAAGCAGGCCGTCCCCTTCTGCCTGCCGATCGGCAAGCAGAACGATTTCAACGGCTTCGCCGACATCGTCGAGCTGAAGGCCCGCATCTATGATGGCGCGGCCTGCATCGACGGCGACATCTATCCGGACAAGCTCGACAAGGTCAAGGCGCTCCGGCAAGAACTCGTCGAGACCGTCGCCGGCGCCGACGAAGCGCTCCTCGAGAAGTATTTCAACGGCGAAGAACTCACGATCGACGAGATCAAGCACGGACTCCGCCTCGCCGTGTCCTCCGGCGAAGCCGTTCCCGTCATGGTCGGTTCGGCCACCAAGAACATCGGCCCGCTCACGCTGCTGCACATGATCCGCGAATACTTCCCGGCCGTCTCCGAAAACGCTCCGTCCGAAGGCGTGAAGCCCGGAACCGAAGAGACCGTTTCACGCGCCATGAGCGACGACGAACCCTTCTCGGCCTACGTCTTCAAGACCCTGGTCGACCCGTTCGTCGGCGTCATCAACATCATCCAGATCAAGTCCGGAATGCTCCGAAAGGACCAGGAAGTCGTCGTCTCGCCCACGGGCGAGCTCGAGAAGGCCGGTCCCGTCTTCGCCCTCGTCGGCAAGACCCAGATTCCGCTCGAAGTCGTCCACGCCGGCGACATCTGCGCCGTCACGAAGATGAGCAAGGTCACCACCGACGCGACGATCTCGGACCGCAAGGCCCCGATCGGCTACCCGCGCACGGTGACGCCGAACCCGACGATGTACGTCGCGATCAAGCCGAAGAACAAAGCCGACGAGGACAAGCTCTCCAACGCCCTCGCCAAGATCGTCCTCGAGGACGGCACCTTCGAGATCCGACGCAACAAGGAGACCGCCCAGCTGCTCATCGGCGGCCAGGGGATCATCCACATCGGCTACATCATCGACAAGATGAGGAACGCCTACAAGGTCGACGTCGAGACCGAAGACCAGCAGGTCGTCTATCGCGAAACGATCAAGCAGACCGCGACCGCCGAAGGCCGCTACGTCAAGCAGTCGGGCGGATCGGGCTACTACGGCGTCGTCGTGATGCGCTTCGAGCCGCTGCCCGACAAGGACTACGAGTTCGCCGAGGAAGTCTTCGGCGGCGTCGTTCCGCGCAACTTCTTCCCGGCCGTCGACAAGGGTCTCCAGGAAACCCTCGAACACGGTCCGCTCGCCGGCTTCCCGGTGATCGGCGTCAAGGGCATTCTCACCGATGGCAAGTACCATCCGGTCGACTCGAACGAACTCGCCTTCAAGATGGCCGCCTCGCTCGCCTTCAAGGAAGCCACCCCCAAGGCCAAGCCGACGATCCTCGAACCGATCCACAAGATCGTCGTCACGATCAAGGATGAATACCTCGGCGACGTGCTCGGCGACGTGAACAAGCGCCGCGGCCGCGTCCTCGGGATGGAACCCGCCGAACAGGGCTACCAGAAGGTCGTCGCCGAAGTCCCCGAGGTCGAGATCGTCAAGTATACGATCGACCTCAAGGCCATGACCCAGGGATCCGGCACCTTCACCCGCGAGTTCCTACGCTACGAGGAAGTCCCGGGCAACCTGATCCCGAAGATCGTCGAAGAGCACAAGAAACAGCAAGCCTGACCGACAGCCGCCCAGCGCGGCTGTCTTTTTTTTACAAAACGGCCACAGCGTCCGTCTTGACAAGCGCGCCGTGCATTTGATAATGTATTATGTGTGACAGAGTACTCGGCGCATTCAGCCGTCTCGGCAGAAAAGGATGATACCATGCAGAAGATCGGCCTGCTGCTCGACAGCACCGCAATCACCCGTCCCGACATCGCGACCCGCCCGTTCGTCAAGGTCGCATCGCTCGGCATCACGGTCGACGGCATCGACTCCAGGGAGACGGACGTCTCCGAGGAAACGATGCTCGGCCATCTCCGCACCGCGAAGAAGATGACCACCTCGCAGCCTGCTCCCGGCGACTTCCTGCGCGTCTACGAGGAGTTCCATCGCGAAGGGTTCACGCACGTCCTCGTCGTCACGCTGTCCGACAAGATCTCGGGGACGGCGCAGTCCGCGCTCCTCGCGAAGGGGATGCTGGACGTCCCGCTCGAGGTCGAGGTCCAGCCCACCCGCGTCGCCTCGTTCGGCGTCGCGCTCGGGGCGATGCCGCTGATCGCCGACATCGAGGCGGGCAAGCCCTTCGCCGAGGTCGTCGACCGATGCCGCTCGGTCTTCGCCGACGCCCGCGTCATGTTCACCCTGGCCGACCTGATGAACCTCTTCCGCGGCGGCAGGCTGAACCGCGTGAGCGCGCTCATCGGCACGATCCTTCGGATCAAGCCGGTGATCGAGATGATCGAAGGAAAGCTTCAGCTGACACGACGCGAACGGACCAACCACGCCTGCTACGAGTATTTCCTCGACGCCGTGCGCGCATACCGGAAGATTCACGAACGCGTCGCCGTCGACGTGATCCAGCTGAACCGTGCGGAGTGGGCGCAGAAGCTAACGGACTCGATCCATGCGGAAATGCCGGATGTGGACATCCATGTCACGAACACGCTCTCTCCCGTCTTCTTCATCCATCTGGGCGACCAGGGGTTCGGGATCGCGATGGTCGGCGAGTAAGCCCGTTTCGGAACGGACGGAGGGTGTTCCTCGACAAACGCGGCGAAAAGGCGCGTTTGCGATTTGCCGCTTGACTTTTCATGCCCGATTTAGTATGCTTATAGGTGCGAAAAAACAAAAATAGGCATGGCGAATGTGGCGAAGTGGTTAACGCATCGGATTGTGGCTCCGACACTCGTGGGTTCGATTCCCATCATTCGCCCCACTTTTGTTTAACGCGCGCATGATGGGCTATAGCCAAGTGGTTAAGGCATCGGACTTTGACTCCGAGACCGCTAGTTCAACTCTAGCTAGCCCAGCCAACCGACCCGCTAGCTCAGCCGGTAGAGCATTTGACTTTTAATCAAAGGGTCAGGCGTTCAAATCGCCTGCGGGTCACCACTGAAAATCTCGGCGCGGGTGTGGCGAAATTGGCAGACGCGATAGACTTAGGATCTATTGCCGCAAGGCGTGCAGGTTCAAGCCCTGTCATCCGCACCACATTGCGATCGATCAAGATAAGTACCTTCCATGAACCTCTGTCAACATGGCGCACGATCGGGAGCGCACCATGTCTTGATGTTGATGGCGATTGGCATCACCGTCATCTACAATGATAAATCACGTAATGGCAAAAAGCAACAACATTTTGCATTTTTTGCTTTACGGAAAGGAGATGCCATGGCGACTGCGAAAAAAACACCCGAGACCAGAATCAAGGAAGTGCGAGAAGAACGTCATCTTAGTCAGCATCAGCTCGCGAGACTTGTCGGTATCGATGCATCACAAATATCTCGATACGAACAGGGTCGTGCTATGAGTGATGCCGTGATCAAGAAGATCATCAAAGCGCTTGATCTCAAAGCAGAGTACTTCCTGAAACTGTACGAAGACGATGAAGAGTAATGAATAGCCGGGGAACCGATCCCCGGCTATTGTATTTAATCTATATCGATGTTGTTCAGTATTCCATATTTGTCGTGCCCAGCTTGAGTCTTTTTCGTCGTCATGTGGATGTACATCTCGGTTGTCGAGATGTTTTCATGGCCAAGGGTGTGCTGGACCGTAATCAGATCCGCCCCCATCTCGAGCATAACTGTCGCACCAGTATGACGCATCATGTGCGGATGCAGCCGTTGGATCTGCAGATCCCTCTTGATTCGCTCGAAAACGGATCTCAGATGGCCATAGGTGAAATCGCTATAGGTTCGGTAGTTGAATAGCAGATACTTTCGCTTCGGAGCGAGGCGCATAAGCTTTTGCATCGGCTCTCGAGTCAGATCTGTAAAGTATGCGAACCGCTGCCGCTTCGTTTTCGTCGACGTTAGTCTGATCCGTCCGGATTTGATGTCGATGTTCCGGATCTCGATGTTGCGCAGTTCTGACTGCCTCACCAATGAGTCGAGCAGAAGCAGGATGATGACCTTGACAGTCAGTTCCATCGGGTTATCATCGTCCAGGCGTTTTACATACTTCAGTATCCGCTTGGTGTCGTCATCGCTGATCATGTCGTAGTGGATGACATCCTGGCGAAGCTTCATAAACCCTTCCAGGTAGGGGAAGGATATGCCGGCGTGTCTGTAGATCAACTTTAGGAGCATGATGCGCTTGTTCACAGTAATGTTTCGACAGGTCTTCCTGGAGTATGCGACGAAGCTGTCGATCGTCGCATCGTCGATCTGATCGGTGTCGACGATGCCGGATTCGGAAAAGTACTTAATCAGGGACAGTGCCGTATAGCGTTGGAACCGGACGGTGTCAGGTGCCTTCGTGATTGCGGATGCTGATTGGTAATTCTCGATACATTGGATTACATTCATAATACCCTCCTGGTAGAGGTCCTGCGGTAGCGAAATGTGAATAGCGACATTTCAATGATACAATATAGAACGCAAAATCGATCTACTAAAAATGACTATTCGATGTACAATTAGCAATTATTCCGCAAATGTACAGTAAATCCTTGCCTCGCGTAGTTTGGTATGGTATGATGAAGACGTTCCCTGACTTTTTTACGCTGTCGAGCTTGGGCCGGATGACGTTGTGCACCGGTAACTTGACGCGCTTGTCTCCTCGCCGGCTGCAGTGGAAGGGCCATTGATTCAAGGGGTTAACAGGGACGAGGCCGCTGAAAGATGCGGCCCATTTTTTATTTCTTTCGCCACTTCTCGCGCTGGACCGAATCCCTATAAGCGAGAGCGGAAACCATCTCGAGATCAGATTCACTCGGCCTGGTGACGGTCTTCCCCGGCAGCTTCGTCTCCTTTAGCTTGATCGGTTTTCCCTTCTTGCCGGTGTAGATCACATCCAGTTGTGCAAACGTGGGGGTGCCGTCTTCAGATCTCGGCATCGATGCCAGGCTGGCCTTGTTGTGATCTCCCTTCGAATGCGAGAGCCTGTTCACGGCCACCTTTTCGCCGCTGTACTCGTCGACCAGGTATAAGTGACCACCGCGATGCGGTTTCTCGAAGAAGTGGCCGTCGTCGATGAACAACATCGTCCCCGGGGCTTTAAGCGATCGCGCTTTCTTGAGTTCGACCGATGCCTTCGGTCCGTCATCCTTCGATGCTCTCCCGAGCGCCTTCTGTTTTGTTGCGATGATCTTGCCGACTTTGTCATACTTTCTATTCTTCATGTCATGACCTCCATCATGTAGGATTTACTGAAATATCAGAACGCTCGTCGTTGCCGGCGAGCGTTTTTTTGATCACATGCGTCTCTTCGAAGCGACGCGGCGGTAGTAGGTGTCCTTCAGCTTGGGGTTCTGCTTTCGAAAGAGGAAGTTGAAGATCGCGACCCAGAGGTCCCAGAACAGGAACTTGAGGACGATCGCAAGACCTCTAAACAGATCTACGAGCATAGTATGTCATGTCCTTCCTGGCGGCGCTTTGCCGCCTTTTGCTTGCTGGGGTGACGAGATAGTAGAGGAACTTGCCGACGCCGACCGGGACCAGGACGAACAGGAACCGGAGGACGTGGTAGAGGATCACGAAGATCCACTTGATCACGAAGCCGACGCCCTGGATCACCGCCTTCAGGATCATGGCGATCATCTCGAGCACGACCTTGACGGCCGCGAGGGCGTGGGACAGGAGCACCAGGGCGACCACGGCGACGATGACGCCGATGACGATCTGCCAGTTCTCCTGGAGCCAGGTCCACAGCTGCGTCCACCAGGCGCCCTCCTCGGGGGGCGTGAGGATCTCCTGGTCGATCACCTCGGCCGCGGCCTCGTAGACGACGCCCTGGTAGACGTAGGTGATGTTCGTGATCACGACGTTGGAGATGTCGTAGCCCATCGAGAGGAACTCGCGGAACTGGCCGAGGTGGATCCTGTACAGGTTCAGATCATCGAGATCCGCGACGTCGCCCTCGAGGAGATCCACGTAGTCCGCGAGGACATCGGACGGAAGATCCGCGACGTCGATCGCGGCCAGCTGGTCGACGTTGTACCAGTCGAACAGATCCACGAGGCCGGGGATCGCCGGCATGAGCAGCTGGATCGACAGCCACCACAGCCAGAGGGGCGGCTGGACTTCCGCATCCTCGTCGGCGCTGTAGATGTTGTTGGTCGTGGTCCACTCGCCTTCGCCCAGGATGCCGTTGACGCGGTACCGGAACGACGTCGAGATCGACAGGAGATCCTCGACCTGAAGAGGGAAGAAGCAGTACAGGTAGGCGTTGTCGTTCGCCTCCTTCGCGACGATGCCGTTCAGTTTCAGGCGCTCGACGGTCGTGTACTCGAGCGTGGTGAGGTTCATGGCCATGAAGCCGGCCAGGAGATCCGCAGGATCCTCGACGGTCCCGGCCGCGATCGACGGCACCGGGGGAAGCGATAGATCCGGCTGGAAGTACAGCACGCGATCGCCTTCCTCGGTGGTCGTGTAGCTGATGTTCAACTGCGTCGAGTCGGGGAAGCGGATCGAGGATATGTCGAAGCCGGCCGGGATCGCGACGTCGAAGGCGTAGGTCGTCCCCTCGCCGGTTTCGTCCGTGTCGATCATCGTGAGCGTCCAGGAGTTCGATGCGACTTCGTAGATCTCCGCGGTCCCGATCCGGATGAAGTCATTGATCGAGTCCGGAAGGGCCGCGTAGTCGGTGCCGACGTCGACCAGGGTGTCGATCGCCGTCGCGTACTCGATCACCAGGGTGGCCGAGTAGAAGCGCAGGCCACCGGTGTCGCTGTAGGGCGCACCACCCGACGTCTCCTGGTTCGCCCACCACACCGTCATGGAAGCCGCTGCGGAGAGGTTTTCCGGATCCAGCTGATAGCGGAGCCGTCCGTTCGTCTCCGTCGTTACGCGGCTGTTCGTGTAGTTCCAGAACCCGGCCGGGGCGCTGGTGTAGTAGGTACCCAGGTAGACCAGGATGTAGGCGTCCGAGACGTTTTCGGGATCGTAGTAGTCGAGATCCTCGAGGAGGGCGTCGACGTCGAAGGTGAAACTGTTCCCGGCGCCCATGGTGAGCGCGACATAGCCAGTCGAGTTGTAGTTCGTTGCGTTGGGGTCCACCCCATTGATCGTCATGACGCCGTTCCCGGGGACGAAGTTGCGGGTCTCGCTTGTGATCAGGGTTTCATCTGCCTGGACGAGCGACAGCCCCAGGAGCGGCAGCGCAAGCGCCATGGCGAGGATGATCAGGAGTTTCTTCATGCTAGATGCCTCCGTAGAGGATGGCGGCCGTCAGCTGGCGGCCGCCATCGGGATGGTGTTCAGGCGCTTGCGGTCGTGGTCGTGATCTCCTCGACCGGGGGGATCGTCGTGGTGACGTCCTTCACGAAGAGGAAGTTCCAGACCGGGATGATGATGTGGTCCTTGGTCCACACCGCGGCGCCCTTGACCCAGTTCCAGGCGCCCACCACGACGTCCCAGGTGTCGGCCACGAAGCCGGTCAGCCAGCGCCATGCGCGCTGCAGGCCGGTCGTCGGCTCGTCGGGGGTGACGACGATAATGTCGTCGTCCTCGTCCTCCGGAACGGTCAGCTGGAGGCTGATCTCGTCTTCGGAGCCGTCCTCGTAGGTGACGCGGATCACGACGCTGTGCGCGCCGGCGATGTCCTCGGATCCGGTGTACTCGTCGGTGATGAACGTGACGGTGTACGACAGGTCCGTCGCGAGCATCCCGGACGCCTGGAGGAGCGCGACGAGCTCGGTGCGTGTCATGGATTCGTTCATGCCGAGGTTGATGAAGTAGTCGTCGATCACCCACACCGGGGCGACGTTGTCGACGACCCAGACGCGGACGTCGTGGTACTTGATGTTCCCGGCCGCGTCGGTAGCCTTGTATCGCACCAGGTAGGATCCGATCTCGGTCGCATGGCCGGTGTAGCCGTCCGACACCAGGACGATCGACAGGGATCCAGAGACGTTGTCGACGGCCGACAGGCGCGCCGTGATCTCGGAGAGGGTCATGGTAGCCGTCTTGCCCTTGACGACCTTGATCGGGCCGGAAACGACCGGCAGAACGTCGTCGGACACCGTGACGGTGATCGCCAGGCTGCCGACGTTGCCGGAGGCGTCCGTGCAGGTGATCGTGAGCACGGTGACGCCGGGGGTCGTGAAACTCGGGAACGCCGGAACGACCTTCGAGGCCGTGAGCGTGCCGTAGTAGGCGTCCGTGACGACGATCGAGTCGATCAGCGCTTGGAGCGATTCCGTCGCACTCATGAGCACCGTGTGGGCGTAGGTGGTGACGGCAATGTTGTTGATCTTGAAGACCGGCAGCGTGGTATCGCGCACCGTGACAGGGATCGTCATGAGCGTCGTCTTCCCGAGCGAGTCGGTCGCGGACAGCGTCAGGGCGAAGTTCGATCCGAGCGTCGGGGTGCCGTAGTTCCAGGTGTTCGAGGCGTCGACGACGACCGCGGCCGTGCCGTCTTCGGTGTCGGTGGCCGAGTACTGCGCGAGGATCCCGGCGATTGTGAAGTTCGTGATCTCGATCGTCAGGGACGCGGGTCCGGAGATCTCCGGTGCGTCGTTCGCAAGGACCGTGACGTCGAAGTAGATGTCGCAGACATTGCCGGAAGCATCCTGGATCTCGAGGTGCAGCGTGTAGTGTCCGGGATTGGTGTAGAACTCATACTCGCCCATGTACGGATCCCAGGTGCCGTACATGTAGACGTTCGGCGTGATGTTGTACTTCCAGCCCGATTCCTCGTCATAGGTGTTCGGACCGTAGTACTCGTCGATGATGTCGAACAGCTCGGCCAGTTCATCGAGCGTGATCTGCTCGGTTTCGTCATCGTCGTTGTACCAGGGATCCAGGACGATCGTCGCGCTGGACTGATAGGTCGTTCCGTCGTAGACGATGTACGGCGCGCGGTCGTCGATGATCTCGACGTCGACGCGGAGATAGGCGTAGTTCCCGGACAGGTCGCTCACCCGGAACATGATGAAGTAGTCGCCGCCGACTTCCTGGTCGGTGCCGGTGTAGGAATCCTGGTAGATCTCGATGCGGCTCGTGACGTCGCCGTCCTGGTCGTCGGTTGCGGAGAGCTCGGCCTGGATCTCGGCCGCGGTCGGCAGATCGTAGTACTTCGCATCGACCTGCAGGTTCGAGTAAGTGAACTCCGGCTCGACGTCGTCGATCTCCGTGAAGGTGATCGACACGTTCGCAGCGGTCAGTTCGGAGCGGATGAGGCCATAGTTCCACTCGCCCTGGTCCTCGAGGAACTCGATCACGAAATGCCCATCAGTCACATAGAGGTCATGGATCACGATGGTCGTCCCGGACTCGGTGACGGTGATCGGATAGGTCACCGCGCCGCCGCTGATCCACTCCGCGACCGGGAAGGTGCCGTCCTCGTCGTTCGTGATGGTGGAGTAGTCCTTCCAGTACGCCATTTCGCGGTGCTGCTCGTCGAGCGTGCTGTTCGTGATCGAGATCGTGTAGAATCCGGTCGGAAGGCTGGGATCGTTGTAGCTGAAGATGTGGACGGCCGACGTCTGGATCTTCGTGGCGTCGAACACGTTCGTCGATTCCGCGTCGACGGTCGGGATCTTCGTCATGAACGCCATCGCCACGACGGCCGTCATGATCAGGAGGATGCTGATGATCTTCTTCATGGTCATTTGGATCCTTTCTTGGCCGGTGCTGCCGGCTTCTTGCGCGGTGCCGCTTTCGGAGCGGCCTTGGGGGCGGTGCGCTTCGCCACGGCGATCGCCGGCTTCTTGACCGGTGTCTTCGCCTTGGGGGATGCGGTCTTCTTCGTTGCCATGATGGTCTCCTTCTCTGTTTTGATTTTTAAACTAAACGAAGATCTTCGTTCAATTTACTGTAGTTCATGATGCGCGATGAAGCTTTGGATCGACTCGAAGCGGATCGCGTACATCACGCCGTCGAGGCTCCAGGTGTTGATCCCCAGGAGATTTCCATGGAGATCCACCAGGGCGCCGCCCGAGGAGCCGGCCGCGATCGCCGCATCATGGGCGATCGTATCATACTCCAGCTCGAGTTGCCGGATCAGGACGAAGTCGGTGATCTTGCCCACGGTGATCGATCCGATCGCCCCGAGGGGGTTCCCGATTGCGATCACGGTGTCGTCAACGTCGAAGAAGGATTCGGTGCCGATCCGGAGCGGTTCGATCGCGGATCTGTCGGCCTTGGGGAACGCGATCAGCGCGAGTTCTTCGCCGATCGACGAATCGAGGATCTCGAAGCTGGAGACGACGCCGTCCGACGTCATGACCGTCGCCTCGATCGCGGATCCGACGTCGGTAACGACGTGGAAGTTCGTGATCGCGTAGTAACTGTCATCATCCTGGTAGATGACCGCCGCCGATCCGGCGCGGATCTCGTCCTCCAGGGTGCGGATCCGGATGTAGACGTTCGCCTTGGTGATCTTGTCGATGGTTGCGTGCATGATGGCCTCCAGGTTCGTCGTCTCGGTCGTTGCGGTCGTGGTCGTGATCAAAGCCGGGGAATCCTCGCCGGCGACGCTGGCGCCCAGCGCGAACGCTCCGGTGATCGCCAGGACGACGATCATGGTGCGCATGAAACGGTGGTTACTCTTCTTCCTGGATGTCATCATCGTCCTCCTCGACGTCGTCCTCGAGCTCGTCATCCGGAACGTCCATGGACGCCGCCATGGGGTTTTCCGGAGTCGCTGCCGGCTCTTCGGCTGGTGCTGCTTTCATGACCGCGTCGATCGCGCCGGCGATCGCGGCCATGATCGTTTCGGTGGGTTTCTCGGGTTCCGCTGACGGTTCCGGCTTCGATGCGTCTGCGGCCGTTTTTGGGGCTTTCTTCGGCGGTGCCGGCTGGTCCATGTTCACGATCTTCTTCGGCTTGATCCCGGCGATCTCGTTTAGGACCGGGTAGTTCATGTGCTCGATATTCTTCATCTTGAGCGTCATGTCCGGATCCCATGAGGGAATGTCCTGCCAGCGTTCCTTCGACTTCCTGGCGAGGATCTCGGCCAGGGCTTCCAGGTAGTGGGTGTTGTAACCGCCGTAGCACTGGGTGATCGGGAAGCACAGCTTGATGAGGTAGTTGATCCGGATCGGCTTGTCGTAGGCGAGGGCCTCGCGGAGCGACAGCTCGTTCACGCTGCTGGCTTGTTCGGACCTTGAGACGATCATGTCGACGTAGATGTAGCCGCCGCGGTTCTGCAGCCTGCGGATCGCCATAATCGCCTTGGCGCGTCTCCGGATCTGCCGCTCTTTGGATTTCTTCCGGATCGACTTCTCCACCCAGTACTCGACCCATCGGAGCCACAGGTTCACGAAGAAGATGCGCTTCTCGCCACCGAGGATCTTTGTCTGCTCGAGCACGGTCACGAACGCGGTGTCGAGCTCGCGGATCGACTTCTCGGTGCGCTCGCTCTTTTGACCGACCTGGAACCACACTGACGACTCGCCGAGCAAATGACGGAAGAATGCCTTGAAGTTCCGTGTACCGGACTTGATCGCGGATCCCTTCTTCCCGATGTTCGGATAGAAGGCGTCTGCCTCGGTCTCGTCGATGATGACGCCGCCGACGATCGGCCAGGCCCATTTCGCGGTGTCCTGCTGGATCGCTGTGTAGTTCGTCGAGAAGACTTTCGCCATCATCCCGGTCTCGCGGTCCTCGATGTATGGCTGGTTCGTGATCACATATTCCGGCAGGTAGTTCACGCGGACGTAGAGGAGCGAGTACTTGATCAGTAGCGCGATGAAGTGCTGCTTCTGGATGCCGTCGTCGTACTTCATGGCGATCTTTTCGACGACGTCCTTCGCCGGTTGCTTCCTCATGGTGTAGAGCTCCTGGAGGTGCGCTTCCGGGTCGATCTCTTTCCGGTATGTCGGCTTAAGGAAGCAGTCGTTCGCCTTCATGATCTCGATGAACTTCCCGAAGAACTCGGTCTTCGAGTTGGTCATGAGGGCCTCGTGGTTTTCCTGCAGCTCGTCGTCGAGGGCGTCGAAGTCATAGGGGAAGCAGATGATCCGGATCTCGTCCATTTCTTCGATGTTGTGCCGGACCAGGTCCTCGCGGAGGATCCGGATGATCGCGTTCGCCGTCGAGTCCTTGCCGGCGCCGCGGAATCCGGAGTACTTGACGCTCCGGGGGAACTTCACCCGGACGAAGTCGGCCGTCAGCTCGGATCTGATTTCATGGACGTACCACTTCCCGAACAGACCGTGGTAGATCCTCGCGACCAGGATCACAGCCGCGAACACGCCGGCGACTTTCAATTCTTCGATGATGAAGTGCCGCAGATCGTAGTTCAGGAACGAGTTGATCAGATGGTAGAGCGATACCAGGACGCCGACGACGATCATGATGGTCCTGATCGTCTTCTGTCCCTCGTAGATCCGGACATAGAGACCGCGAAGCTTGCGGCCGATCCCGAGGATCATCCGGGGGCCGTCGCGCGTTTCGCCTGCAGTTCTTTCACGGCCGCGCTGGTGAGATCCGTCTGCGAGATCTGGTCGAGGATCGCCTTGATGCCGGTGGTCCGGAGCTGTGCCAGGAGTCCGGGATCGAACGTCCGCGGATCCAGGGTGATCTCACGCGAGATCGTCTCCCACTGGTAGGTGGACGCATTCACCGACCGATCCGACTTCCGGACGATCAGCTGCAGATCCTCGAACCGCTTCAGGAACTTCTCGAGCGTGCTCACCGGCACGCCGGTCGCCCTGGAGATCTCCTCGTTCGACTTCGTGAGGACCTTGGCGTTCAGGATCTCCTGGTAGATCCACACGAAGACGCCGAGCTGCCGCTTCGTCAGAAGGGCGATGATGCTGTTGTCGATCATATTACGCTGCACTCCTTTCTTTCGGTTTTGAGAAATAAAGCAAAAAAGGCATCGAAAAGAATCCGATGCCCCGGGCGTGGTTGTAGTGTGCTGTGGTGACTCAATCATAGCACATCGGCCGGCACCATGACAAGCCATGGTCATTGAGGAATCATTCCACAAACTTGTAAACGATTCTTTACGTCGGTGAACCGTCCGCGACGGTATCTACTTCCAATGGTCTTTAGACCATTGAAAAATCAATTACAAAGAACAAATAATGACATACGACTTTTATAAACCACTTCCCGGATCCCGGAGGACCATATACGAAAAATAGACGAATTAAACAAAAATCCGGATCCCCATGACGGCGGATCCGGATTTCGTTCGATTTGGATGAAGGGGAAAAGCCCCGGAGGATCTCCGCGGCTCATTCGAGGATGTATGACGCGACGAGGACGAGGTCGCGATTGAAGAGGGACTTCATGGAGCGTTGCAGCTTCTTTTCGATCATATACAGGTTCCGGTAGGCGCGCTTCGTCTTGCAGCGAAGTGCCAGCCGGCACTCGGCCGTGTATTCCGGAATGATCTGATCCAGGTCGTCGAGCTCGTCATGCTCCAGTTCGCAGTCCTGGATCACCGCCTTCCAGATGTCCTTCGCGTCCTTGAACTCAATCTCGTCCATCGTGATCAGATCCGCGAGGTATTTCCGGCGCTGCGCTTTCAGTAAATGCTTGAGGCCCTCGGTGAATGTTTTTACCGCTTGCTTGACCAATGAGAAGATCCTGTACCGCACGCCCTTGCGCATCCGGATGCTGATGGCGCGATCCGGATCGTAGAGCGAGTACAGGGGGATGATGTTAAGCCAATTTGCCGTGATCCGATGCGCGGATCCGGTCTTGCCATGTGTGTGGATCTGTTCGACGGTGAACGTCTTCCGGTCCTGCTTGAGGATCTGCAGCGCGTCTGCGACCTTGCGCTCGGCGCGTGCGATCGTATCCAGGTCGCGCTCGTTGGTGGCGAGCCAGCCGAGTTTCTCGGCGATCGTCCGGTTCTGTATGTAGGAATGGTCCTTGCGGATCGAGTACAGGTGAACGATCAGATAATGCTCGAGCTTGAGCCATACGTTGTGATCCTCCCGGGCATAAAAACGCTGGAAGGGATTCTTGCCGACGCCGTGCAGCTGGATCTTGTAGTTCTTCTGCAGTTGTGAGTTGATCCACGCTGCAGCCTTCACCGGAGCGATCGTACCGTCGAGAATCTGCTTGACGCCCAGGCCGAGATCATACGCTCGGTGGCACAGTTGCAGGAGATCGGCCGGGAACCCGGACATATCGCGCGATCTCGTGATCTCGTTCATGTACTCCTCGAAACGTTGCTGTTTCATCCAGGTTCCCTCCTCTCTCTTGCTGCTTGTCAGTCGATTCCGAGAATGTTCTGTAGTGTCTCCCGGACGGCCTTTTTGGTGTTCTCGCCGTCCTGGTGAAGCATGTCGATGCATTGAACCAACGCCGATGCGAGCTTGAGCGTGTCGATCGCGAACGACGCAACGATCGCTCCGGACTTCATATGGATGAACAGGTTGACCGAGTGCCTGGTTGCGTACTCGAGCGCGTGACGGACCGCCGCATCCTTGGTGGCGTGGATCTTGAGGGCGCGATCAGCTCCCTTGAGCGTCACCGCCCATCCCTGGGTGCGTGGGATCACATGGACGGAGGATGTGGAGCTCATGCTTGGAACTCCGATCGCGGAACGAAGATCAGATCACCGAATCCTTGGATCTTGATGGTCTCCGTCGCCGCGCTTCTGCTGACCATGGATTTTTCCCACATGAACAGGCCGACCGTTTGCAGTACGATGTCGGTGACGATTTCGTCGCCGGCGTCGGTTCGGTTGATGATTTCGTGGTTTTTGGTGTCAACGAGCAGCATCATGTGTTCACCATCGCCGGAACCGGGCTTTCGAACTCGCGCTTCCTCGTCGACGTCGCGCTTGATCTCGACCTGGTAGACATCCAGGTGATCCACCTTTCGAACGCGGCCATGATCGGGACGATCGTTTGATCGTCAGCCCATGGCGCGAAGCTCACGAACCCGGTCTTCTCGAAGGAGATTGCCGGCCTGCAATCGAAGTATGACCCCCGAACCTCATAGAAGGCATACGCGATCCCCTCGTCCGAGTTCACCCGGTACCGAAGTGGCAGGAGATCCATTTTGATGCCATGGAACGCGGCGAACTCCGCGACCAGGCAGTCGCCCAGACGCACGAGTGCCTTCGCGTCGATGTCGAGATAGGTGATTTTGTTCCGGATCATGAGATCCCTGGCTTCTTGTGATGTCATGCGATCCTCCTGAATGGTGCTGTCGATGAACCCGGCCGAGCCGTGGACGAAGGTGCCCTTGTCGCGCCGGAAGCGGAGCGGCGGCGGTCACATTACATCCCCAAAAACTAACAAAAACGTAAGAATACCTTCTTTGGCTGAAAAGCCAAAGTGCAACGCACCCGGAGAACAGAACCGCCGATCAGGCGGTTCGAACCGCCATCCGGTCGCCGGGTGTCCCCGGCCGGCGCTGGTGTCCCCGGGGGGCATGGGCGACGTCGACGTCGTCGACGGCCGGAGATCTTCTCGGCGCGGAGTCGATTTACTAAATCGCGCCAGCACGCCGCACGATGAACATCGGGTTCCGGATCTTCTCCTGCAGGTAGAGTGTGATCAACGCCGGCGACACATGCAGCGCCGCTGCAGCTTCGCGCTGGGATTGGTAGGTGACGACCTTTCCATCGGACCGGATCACATCGATCCGCTTCTCGTTGTACCTTCGTGTTGTCGGATCAGGCACGAAGGATCCATCGACGATGCGTTCCCAGGTAGCGATTGCTGCGCGTGAGTACCCTGCCCGGTGGAAATATCGCTCCTTGATGTCGAAGCGCTCCTTGGCAGACGTTGTTCGCTTCCGGGCTTGTGCAGCCTGGGCGGCAGCCTTGGAGATCGCCATGGCGGCCGCGTCTCTTGATTTCACTACATTGGCCATGGTGAAGATCTCCTTCCTGATCGAAGCCTTTCACGGCGGCAGTGTGACCACCACAGCACACTACCACGCCGGGGCGGAGGGGGTTCCCAGGTTGTGAAGGGCTTCGATCAGGAGCCGGATCAGGTCCGGCCCATGGGTTCATATTTCGCTTGGCACGTTTTGTTGTAAGTCTCCATCAGCACGTTGTTTCGCCTGTCCTTGCGGCTTTTGTAGAAGGGGCAGCCGGAGCACACCGCCGCCTTCGTCGCGTTGCAACGGCCGCCGTCGTAGGCGAAGCAGTCCACGTTCGTGGCCTTGCTTGGCTTGTGAGATCCTACCTGCTTCATAGCATCCCACCGACGAGCTGCGGCGTCTTCCGAATCATGACCGGTCCGTGGATGATACGATCCAGGAAATCGAGCGTGATCTCGGGGATGTTGACCTTGTCGATGTCATCCATCGGCTTCATGATGACTCCATCACCGTCCTCGAAGCGTTTGTACTGCACGAAGCGCTTGATCTCATGAACGGCTGGGAAGGGGTAGCCGAGGCGCTCCACGGCCGCCTTCATGAGGTTTGGCGTGGCGTTCAGCCGGACGAAGAAGACGAGGGGAAGCCGGAGTTCCGAGCGTTGGATCCAAAGATCGAACTGGTTCGCAGCTTCCTTCGGTGAATTGAAGATGAAGGTGAAGGTCCTCCGGGTAGACAGATCCAGCTGCGAGATCGTCCGCGACTTGTCTTCCAGGTTGATGATGTAGTCCTTGCCGTTACTGCAGGCGATGAAACCCCTCATGGCCGGCTCACCTGTTCATGATCCGAGGCTTCGACGACGAACTGATAGTCGACCAGGGCGATCACCAGTGCATAGATCCATTCAGCCGAGATCTCCGGCGACGTGAAGCGGAAGCTGGTGGATCCGAATTGTGCTGTCGCGCACAAGCTGTCATGACGTTTCATGACCAGGAGCGACATGTCCGGCTCACGCCGGGGATCCCGGTAGATCTGCAGCGCCGTCGCGGTGCTTTTCAGATACTCTCGGATGTCTTGCATTTCGATTCGTTTCATCATACCCTCCTTGGAGTAAAAAAGCACCAGCATTCATGACGGCGTGGCCGTCAGTAGCTGGTGCTCGTTTTCATCTGGTATCGTAGTGTGTACATGTCGGCCCTCGAGTTGATTTTTTATTTCGAGGATAGGCACTTAGGATCTATTGCCGCGAGGCATGCAGGTTCGAACCCTGTCATCCGCACCACCTTCCATCGCACGGCAGCATAGGACAGGCATCGGACTTCCGTCCGGTGCCTTTTCAATCGATCAGGGCCGGAATCGATCCGAATCCGATGATTTTCAGGCCGAAAACGCATCCCCGCCTTGCATCCCGGCGGAGATTGAGATACTATGATTATTCAAGGAAGTGGGGCTTGATCATGATGAACGCCTACGGAGCCATCGCCGTCATCGCGGCCGTGGACTGTCAGAAGAACGGAACGAAACCGAGCGACGCGTGGAAGAAGTTCGCGGATGCGTATTACGGTCTAGATTCCGGCGTCACCCGCCCGGTCACCGAAAAGGCCGGTCCGCGGAACACCTTCATCGCCCTGTGCAACCTCGGGTTCGTCCCCGGCGTGCGCCGGTCGCTCTTCGACAGCAGCCGGATCAAGGAGAACGCCGGCTATGCGGAGAAGGCGGTCGAAATCCTCCGCGGTCATCCCGAACTGTGCCGGACGCCGACGGAACTGTGGCCGCTCGTCCATCCGACGCTCGAGCATCAGGGTCAGATGGACGTGGTCTGCGCCCTCTTCGACGCCGGCCTGCTCACGATCTCGCCATAAGGAGCGGCGCCGCCCGTCCTCACCCGGGGGGGCGGTCTCATGACGAAAAATGCATTGTGCCCAATGCGTTTTTTCTTTCTTCGGAGCACGTTTGCGGTTTCGCTTCATTCTTGTTGATTATATTCCGTGAAGTGATTATAATATCACTTGTTTCCATCCCCCATGGACCGCTTTCCCCGTCGTTCGCATGATTTCGAGGGATTCCCGCGGGTTCATCGGTTATAATGGAAAGAGGATGTCCGCCGGAATCGATTCCGACGACGCAAGCCCCTCGAGGAGGTTCCGTCCATGCCCGAACAGATGATCAAGAAGCTCATCGAACTTGACAAGTTCGCACGCCAGAAGGTGGAGAGCGCCCAGAAGGAGAAGGACGAACTCGAGGACTTCCTCAAGTCCGCCCGCCGCGCCCTTCTGAAGGACGAGACCGCGAAGACCCAGGCGGCGATCCGCGAAGCCCTCGAACTGGGGGAACGGGACAAGGTCGCGAAAGCCGCGGAACTGAAGGACGATTTCGAAGCGACCCTGAAGGACATCGAGGCGCGTTACGCCGAACGCCGCGACGAATGGGTCGAGGCGCTTTTCAAGGCCTGCCTTGAATGACCGTCCGGTAGGGAGACCGACAGATGAACTTCGCCGGTAACGCCATCATCGCGAAAGCCAAGGCCGTCTACGGACGTTCGCTGTCCGCCGACGACTATGAAGCGCTCCTCAAGAAAAAGTCCGTTCCCGAAATCGCGTCGTATCTTCGCGTCCACCCGCATTTCACCGACACGCTGAAGGACATCCCGGCCGATTCGATCCACCGCGGCCGACTCGAAGCGCTGATCAAGAAGAACGAGTTCGACCACGTCCTGCGGCTCATCAAGTTCGTCGACGTCAAGGACTGCGGTTTCTACCAGCTGAACATCGTCAAGCGCGAGATCGCGATCCTTCTCGAAATCATACGCGCGATGATTTCCGAGTCGATGGAGACCGAGGTATCGGACGTCCCGTCCTTCATGAAGAAACATTCCTCGTTCGACATCTACCGCGCATCCCAGTCCAAGACCTTCGAGGAGCTCCTCCAGGTCGTCGCCAGGACGCCCTACCATGCGGTCCTGAAACCGTATGCGCCGACCGAAGACAAGGATCTCGACTACGTGATGGTGGAGCACGCGCTCGAACTCCACTACTACGACCGCACCTTCGCCGAGATCGCGAAGAACTACCGCGGCACGCTCCGGAAGGATCTCGAGACGATCTACCTCACGAAGATCGAACTCGAGAACATCACGAAGATCTATCGCCTCAAGAAATTCTACAAGGCCACCCCGGGGACGATCAAGTCGACCCTGATCCACAAATACTCGCGCATCAGCGAGCGGAAGTTCGACGAGATCATCGCCCTGCCGGACCCGAACCTGATACTCCAGTACCTCGACAAATCCGAATACCAGCGTTTTCTCGACGAGAAGGAATACGTCTACGTCGAATACTATGCCGAACGGATCAAGTACAACCTCGCCAAGCGGTTCATGTACTTCTCCGCCGCCGTCCCAAAGGTCTTCGCCGCATTCGAGCTTCTGAACGAGATCGAAACGGCCAACCTCGTCAACATCATCGAAGGCATCCGATACCAGCTCAGCGAAGCCGAGATCAAGCGGATGCTCATCTACTGAAAGGGGATCCTCCATGGCCATTGCGAAAATCAAACTGGTGACGATCACATCCAACCTGAGCAGCCTCGATCGGATCCTGATGCGCTTCATCGACCTCGAGAAATTCCATCCCGTGCCGGCGAGCGGCATCGTCGACTCCGTCCACGGCCTCACCTCCTTCCAGCCGGACAACTTCTGCGCCGGCGTCCTCGCCGAACTCAACCAGTTCGAAAAGGAGTTCGGGATGATCATCCCGACTTCGGAGATCCGCAGCCTCGACTACGATTTCGAGGCGATGCGCAAGTCGATCACAGAAGACCACGAGGAGATGAAGCGTCACAACGACCGCATCCGCGACCTGACGGAACAGATCCGCAAGTACGAGGATGCGCTCAAGCAGGTCCACAACATCGCCTCGATGGACGTCTCGTTCGACGACCTGTTCGAATGCAAGTACCTGTACGCCCGGCTTGGCCGACTGCCCATCGACAGCGTCGAGAAGCTCAAGTATTACCGGAACCGCCCGTTCGTCTTCAAGTCCTTCTCCCAGGACGAGGATTCGAGCTGGTGCCTCTATCTGACCTCGCCCGAGTATGAACGCGAGGTCGACAACATCTTCTCCTCGCTCTTCTTCGAACGCATCCACATTCCGGACTTCGTTCACGGAACGCCCGAAAAGGCGGCGGAGACGCTTGAGAAGGAGATCCGCGACCTCGAGGGTCAGATCGGCACCCTCAAGGCCGAGATGACGGCGCTCTCCGACACCTACAGCCACGAGCTCGCCTCGACCAAGAGCGAACTGATGTTCCTGAACCAGATCTTCGAAGCGAAGAAGTACGTCGTCGGCCTCGGCGACCGCTTCACGATCTCCGGCTTCACCGAGGAATCGAACATCGACCATGTGAAGCGGCAGTTCGCCGACATTCCCGACGTCGAACTCGAGTTCCGGCCGCCGACGAGCGACAAGCGGATCACGCCGCCGACCAAACTTCACAACGGCTGGTTCTCCAAGCCGTTCGGGATGTTCGTCGAGATGTACGGCGTCCCCTCCTATGGCGAAGTCGACCCCACGCCGTTCTTCGCGATCACCTACTCGATCCTCTTCGGCGTCATGTTCGGAGATCTCGGACAAGGTCTCGTCCTGGCGCTCCTCGGATTTTTACTCGCGAAGTTCAAGCACATGAAGCTCGGCGAGATCGCGATCCGCATCGGCATCTCCTCGGCCTTCTTCGGACTGCTCTACGGATCCTTCTTCGGCAACGAGGAACTCCTCACGCCGCTCTTCACCGACGTCCTCGGCCTCGCCAAAAAGCCGATCGAGGTGATGGATTCGGCCTTCACGATGACGCTTCTGATCGCGGCCGTCGGGATCGGCGCCGTCCTCATCATCCTCTCGATGGCGATGGGCGTGTACACGAATCTCCGCCGGAAACATTATGCGACCGCCTTCTTCTCGAGCAACGGCCTCGCCGGCCTGGTCTTCTACGGCTACCTGCTCGCGGGGCTTGCGCTGTCGGTCGCCGGCATCGCCAACCTGCTCGTTCCCGCGCTGATGATCCCGTTTCTCGGCATCCCGCTCGTGCTCATCTTCCTGAAGGAGCCGATTGAACGCCGGATGGAAGGCAAGAAGATGTTTCCGAACGGGTTCGGCGGCTTCTTCGTGGAAGGGTTCTTCGAACTCTTCGACGTCCTGCTCTCCTACATCACCAACACGATGTCGTTCATGCGTGTCGGCGGCTTCATCCTGTCGCACGCCGGCATGATGCTGGTCGTCTCCAGCCTGATGTCGATGGTGGCGAGCGGCAGCTGGGCGGTCGCCGTCTTCGGCAACATCTTCGTGATGGGGCTGGAAGGCCTCATCGTCGGCATCCAGGTCCTGCGTCTCGAATTCTACGAAATGTTCTCCCGCTATTACGAAGGCAACGGCATCGCCTTCCAGCCGATCAAGTAATCCGGCCCCGCCGATCATAGAACGACCCATGGAGGAAATATCATGCTGAATCTGTTCGAACTGCTTCTCCCGCTTCTGTTCATCATCGCCATCTCCGTCCCGCTCGTCGACGTCTTCCGCGGCAAGGTCTCCGCGCAGTCCGCGAAGAGGCGCCTCGTCACGCACGTCTTCATGTTCTTCGGAACCGTCACCGGCTTCGCCCTGTTCATCCTCATCGGCGGACCGCGCGTCTTCGCGGAAGGCGAAGTCGTGACGATCACCGGCACGCTCGCGCAGGGCCTCGGCTTCCTGTCCGCCGCCCTCTCGACCGGATTCTCGGCCATCGGCGCCGGCATCGCCGTCGCCGCCGCGGCGCCCGCCGCGATCGGCGCGTTCTCCGAGAACGAGAAGAACTTCGGCAAATCCCTCATCTTCGTCGCGCTCGGCGAAGGCGTCGCGATCTACGGTCTTCTGATCTCGATCGTGATTATCAACAAGCTCTAGGGGAAACGATGCGTTTCTACCTGTTTTCCGACAACGTCGATACCCAGGTCGGCATGCGCCTGGTGGGGATCGAAGGTGTCGTCGTCCACGAGCGCGGCGAGTTTCTGACGGCCCTCGACAAAGTGATGCAGGATTCCGAACACTGCATCATTTTAATCACGACCAAGCTGATCGGCCTGGCGCCCGAGATCATCTTCGAACTCAAACTCAGGCAAAGCAACAAGCTGATCGTCGAAATCCCCGACCGCCACGACACCGGCCGCGTCGGCGAGTCGATCGACGCCTACGTCGGTCAGGCGATCGGCATCAAACTGTGAGGTGAACCGCCATGGAATACCATCATTCCGAATCGCTCATCCGGTATTTTGAACAGGAGATCACCGAGACTTCCGCGAAGGAGATCGAAGCGATCCTCCGCGAAGTCGTCGCCATCAAGAGCAAGGAGCTCGCGAAGATCGAACTCGAGGTCAAGCAGCAGGTCGCGCTCTCGCAGGGCGTGCGGCTGAAGGAGATCAGGGACGCCCAGCGCGCCGAGATCAACCGGCTGATCGCCGATCGGAACCAGAAGCTCTCCGCCCGTCGCAACGAGATCGCCCAGAGCATCTTCGCGGCAGTCGAGGCGAAGCTCGTCGCCTACGTCGGTTCTCCCGCCTACCGGACGCACATGGCCGAGAAGGCCGAAACGGTGGCGAAGCACATCGGCGACGAAGGCCTTGTCTTCCATCTCGCCCCCGCCGACGCCGTCGGACAGGCCGCCATCGAAGGGGTCATCCCCGCCGCGAAGCACGAGTTCGACGCCACGATCCGTCTCGGCGGATTCCGCGCCGTCAATCCCCGCACCGGACTCGAGATCGACGAGACCTTCGACAACCGCCTCGCGCGCAATCGCGAATGGTTCTACGCGCATTCCCAGCTTTTCGTCCGAAACTGAACCATCCCGAGGTGAGATCTTGAACCAGAATCTGATCCATTCCATCAACGGACCGGTCGTGACCGTCCGTCATTCGACCGATTTCCGGATGCTCGAGATGGTGCTCGTCGGCGACAGCAGGCTGATGGGCGAGGTCATTTCGATCAACGACGACGAGACCGTCATCCAGGTCTACGAATCGACCGTCGGTCTTCGTCCGAACGAACCCGTCTTCCCGACCGGCGAACCCGTTTCGGTGCTCCTCGGCCCCGGCCTCATGTCGGGAATCTTCGACGGCATCGAACGCCCTCTGAACAAGATCGCGGCGGAACGGGGGATCTTCATTCCCGTCGGCAGCGCCGTCGACGCGCTTGATCCCGAACGCGTCTGGAACATCCACGTCCGCTGCCAGGAGGGCGCCGTCCTGACCCAGGGCGACGTCTACGCAACCACGCCCGAAACCGCCGTCGTCGAACACCGTCTGATGGTAACGAAGGAAGCCACCGGAACCGTCGTCTTCGTCGCGAAGGACGGGGCGTACCGCCGCGACGACGTGATCGTGCGCACCCGCGACGAATTCGGCCGCGAACACGACCTGACCCTCGCGGTCCGCTGGCCGATCAAGACGGAGCGGCCCGTCCGCACCCGTCTGCCGCTCGTCGAGCCGCTCGTCACGGGACAGCGCATCATCGACGTCATGTTCCCGATCGCCAAGGGCGGCGCCGCCGCCGTTCCCGGCGGCTTCGGCACCGGCAAGACGATGATGCAGCACCAGATCGCCAAGTGGTGCGACGCCGACATCATCGTCTACGTCGGCTGCGGCGAGCGCGGCAACGAGATGACGCAGGTGCTCGAGGAGTTCTCTGAACTCATCGACCCGCGCACGCAGCGTCCACTGACCGACCGCACGATCCTGATCGCCAACACCTCGAACATGCCGGTCGCCGCCCGCGAAGCCTCGATCTACACCGGCATCACGATCGCCGAATACTACCGCGACATGGGATACCACGTCGCGATGATGGCCGACTCGACCTCCCGCTGGGCGGAAGCGCTCCGCGAGATCTCGGGCCGCCTCGAGGAGATGCCCGCCGAGGAAGGCTTCCCCGCCTACCTGCCGAGCCGCATCTCCCAGTTCTACGAACGCGCCGGCGCCGTCGAGACGCTGTCCGGCGAAAAGGGCTCGATCACGATCGTCGGCGCCGTCTCGCCGCAAGGCGCGGACTTCTCCGAGCCGGTGACGCAGAACACGAAGCGTTTCGTGCGCTGTTTCTGGGCGCTCGACAAGCAGCTCGCCTACATCCGCCATTACGCCGCCATCAACTGGACGACGAGCTATTCCGAATATCTTCCGGACCTCAACGACTGGTACAAGAAGAACGTCGACGTCCGCTTCTGGGGCGAGCGTCAGCGCATCGTCACGCTCCTCGCCGAGGAGAACAAGCTGATGGAGATCGTCAAGCTGATCGGCAGCGACGTCCTTCCCGACGACCAGAAGCTGGTGATCGAGATCGGCCGCGTGATCCGCGTCGGCTTCCTCCAGCAGAACGCCTTTCACAAGGACGATACCTTCGTACCGCTCGCCAAGCAGATGCTGATGATGCAGATCATCCTCCATCTCCACAAGCGGGCCGTCGAATTCATCGCTTCGGGCAAGGCCCTGAGCCTGCTCCTCAAGACCGATCTCTTCGAAAAGGTCACCCGGATGAAGTATGAAATCAAGAACGACGATGCGGCCGCGCTCGATCGATACGTCTCGATGATCGACCGTACGATCCGCAAGATCGTCTGAGGGGAGGATCGCGATGAACCTGCAGTATCTCGGTTTGCATGAAATCAACGGTTCGCTCGTCTTCCTCGACGGCGTCAAGGACGTCTTCTTCGAGGAGATGGTCGAGATCCGCCTTTCCGACGGTTCGCTCCGTCAGGGACGCGTCGTCGCCATCGAGGGCGAACGCGTCGTCGTCCAGGTCTTCGAAGGGACTGCGGGCGTCTCGCTCGTCAACACCAAGACCCGCTTCCTCGGCCATCCGATGACCCTGCCGATGTCCCGCGAGATTCTCGGCCGCGTCTTCAACGGCACGGGCAAGCCGATCGACGGTCTCGGCGACGTTACGTCGACGAGTACCGCGACGTGAACGGTCTGCCGCTCAACCCCGTATCGCGCGTCTACCCGCGCGATTACATCGCCACCGGCATCTCCTCGATCGACGCGCTCACGACCCTGATCCGCGGCCAGAAGCTGCCGATCTTCACCGGCGCCGGCCTGCCGCACAACGAACTTGCCGTGCAGATCGTCCGCCAGGCGAAGATCGCCGACGAGGAAGGCAACAACTTCTGCGTCGTCTTCGCCGCGATGGGCGTGAAGAACGAGGTCGCGCGCTACTTCATCCAGTCCTTCGACGAGGCGGACGTCCGCGAACGCGTCGTCATGTACGTCAACCTCTCCAACGACCCGATCATCGAGCGCATCCTGACGCCGCGCTGCGCCCTCGCCGCGGCGGAATACCTCGCCTACACGAAGGGGATGCACGTCCTCGTCATCCTGACGGACGTCACCGCCTACTGCGAGGCGCTCCGCGAATTCTCCTCGAGCCGGGGCGAGATCCCCGGCCGCAAGGGATTCCCCGGATACCTGTATTCCGACCTCGCGTCGCTTTACGAGCGCGCGGGGATCGCCAAGGGACGCGCCGGATCGGTCACCCAGGTACCGATCCTGTCGATGCCCAACGACGACATCACCCATCCGGTCCCCGACCTCACCGGTTACATCACCGAAGGTCAGATCGTGCTCGACCGCGAACTGCATCAGAAAGGCGTCTTCCCGCCGATCGGCGTGTTGCCCTCGCTCTCCCGCCTGATGAAGGACGGCATCGGCGACGGCTATACCCGCAAGGACCATTCGGCCGTGGCCAACCAGCTCTTCGCAGCCTATTCGAAGGTCCAGGACGCCCGCAACCTCGCCTCCGTCATCGGCGAGGACGAGCTGAGTCCGGTCGACCGCAAGTACATCGAGTTCGGCGCGCTCTTCGAAAAGCACTTCCTGAACCAGGGGAAGAGCGAGAACCGCTCGATCTTCGAGACCCTCGACCTCGGCTGGCAGCTGCTGTCGATCCTCCCGAAGGGCGAACTCGACCGCATCGATCCGGTGCTGCTCGAGGAACACTACGACAACGACCGCGCCGTCACCTACTTCAACATCGTCGAGCGATCGATCATCCAGAATCTGACGCGCGCGTCGGGTGAGTGACGATGGCGCGGAAGCAGCCGATCCCCACCAAGGGGAACCTGATGGCCCAGAAGAAGTCCCTCGCCCTCGCCAAACTCGGCTACGACCTCATGGACCGCAAGCGCAACGTCCTGATCCGCGAACTGATGGAGACGATCAAGAACGTCAAGCAGCTGCGCGACGAACTCACGACCGCCTACCACCAGGCGTATCTCGCGATGCAGGAGGCCAACATCACCCTCGGCATCGTCGACGAGATCGCGAAGGCGATCCCGATCGACGACGGCCTCGGCCTCACGTTCCACAGTGTGATGGGCGTCGACATCCCGGTCGTCCTCTACGAGAGGCACGAGGTCTCTCTGTCCTACGGCATCGGCAGCACCAACACCAAGTTCGACTATGCGTACACGCGATTCCAAAAGGTGCGCGACCTGACGATCAAACTCGCCGAGGTCGACAACGGCGCCTATCGCCTCGCCAACGCGATCCGCAAGACGCAGAAGCGCGCGAATGCGCTCGACAACATCGTGATTCCCGAACTTCGCGAGAACGTCAAGTTCATCACCGACGCCCTCGAGGAAAAGGATCGCGAGGAATTCTCGCGCAAGAAGGTCATCAAGCGCAACCTCGCCGGCGCTTCCGCTCGGGCGAAGGAACGCTCCGGCGCCACGGAATAAAAAAGAAAAGACGCGGCTTCGACCGCGTCTTATTCGTTTCCGTGATCCGGTTGCGGATTCCCCTCGCGTTCCCGCCGCAGTTCCTCGCGCAGGATCTTCTTGTACTTCGGGATCGGGTCGTAACCGCCCTTGAACAGCGGATTGCATCGGAGAATGCGCCAGACCGTGAGGATCGTGGCGTAGAAGAAGTTGTAGTTCTTGTATGCGTCGATCGCGTAGTTCGAGCAGGTCGGATGGTACCGGCAGCGCGGCGGCCGTCCGGCGAACGCCGTCTGGTATTTCCGGATCAGTTTGATCATGAAGGTTCGCATCGGGATCACCGACTCCATTGTATCACGAACGCGTCATTTTGCGACAAGGCCCGACTCGACTGCGCTTGTTAATCGCGCATTCGTATGATACAATATTGAAGGTGAATCTATGTTGAACAAGAAAAATATAGAAATCATTTATGACGCGATCGACGGATATGCGGGACTGCTCTACGAACATCTGAAGACGCCGTATCTGCAGGGCGTCGTCGAAGCCTGCGACGCGATTCACGCCGGCGACGTCGGTCCGGAGATGCCCGAAGCGGCCAGACGTGCGGCCGCGCTCGCGATCGGCCGAGCGATGGGCGTCGATTTCCAGAAGGAAGAGATCCGCAAGGCGCTCCAGCTCCTGATCCTGAAGGGTTTCAAGCACGCCCGCCGTCCGAACGCCGACACGACCCCCGACACGATCGGCATCCTCGCCGCCCATCTGATTGCGAAACTGCTTCCGGGAACGGACCCACTGGTGCTTTTCGATCCGTTCGTCGGCACCGGCAACCTGATCGTGACGGCCGCGAACCATCTCGACCGCCCCGCGGCGCTCTACGGCGTCGAACGCGACATGACGAGCTACAAACTCGCCGAGGCGATGTTCGCGATGACCGACCGCGGCGACGATCTCTACCTGCAGGACACCTTCACGTTCGAAGGCCTCGCCGCGGACGTGATCCTGACCGACTTTCCCCTCGCGGCGGTCGCGGACGACGGCGGCTATCTTCCCTACGAGGCGATCCGCCATCACCGCAGGAACCTGAAACCGGACGGATTCCTGCTCGGCGTCGTCTCAAACGACTTCTTCTCGATTCCGGGGGCGGACGCGTTCCGCACCTTGATCGCCGGATCCTGGAACGTCGTCGGCTTCATCAAATTGCCGGATTCGATGTTCAAGGGGATGGGCAAAAGCATCCTGATCCTGCAGAACGCCTCCGGCGGCGCTATCGCGCCGGCCAAGGTCCTGCTCGCCGACATCCCGTCCTTCGAGGACGAGGAAGCGGCCGCCCGCGCGATCCGCGGCATCGATATCTGGTTTACCGAACATCGCTGATCGATAGAAATCACATAGGAGAACGAATACGACAATGGCAAAAATCATGGCGGTCAACGCCGGCAGCTCCTCCCTCAAGTTCCAACTCATCGGCATGCCCGAGGAAACGGTCATCACCGGCGGCATCGTCGAACGCATCGGCATGAAGGATTCCGTCTTCACCATCAAGGTGAACGGCGCGAAGATCCAGCAGGTGCTCGACATCGAAAACCACAGCCTCGCGGTCAAGCTCGTGCTCGACAAGCTCACCGAACTGAACGTCATCGCGTCCTACGACGAGATCGAAGGCGTCGGCCATCGCGTCGTCCACGGTGCTGACGTCCTCACCGAATCGGTCCTGATCACCGACAAGGAGATCGCGATCCTCGAGGAACTCGTCGACCTCGCGCCGCTCCACCTGATTCCGAACCTGACCGGCATCAAGGCCTTCAAGGAGATCCTGCCGAACGTGCGGCAGGTCGCCGTCTTCGACACCGCGTTCCATTCGACGATGCCCGAGGAATCCTTCCTGTACGCCACCCCGTACGACTGGTACGAGCGTCATGCGGTCCGCAAGTACGGTTTCCACGGCACCTCGCACAAGTACGTGTCCGAGCGCGTCGCCGCGCTCATGGGCAAGGAACCGAAGGACGTGAACGTCGTCGTCTGCCACCTCGGCAACGGCGCCTCGATCTGCGCCGTCAAGGGCGGCGTCTCGGTCGACACCTCGATGGGCTTCACGCCGCTCGAGGGCATCCCGATGGGTACCCGCTCCGGCAACGTCGATCCGGCGATCATCGAATACATGATGCTGAAGAAGGGCAAGTCGGCCAGGGAGATCACTTCCATCCTGAACAAGCAGTCGGGATACCTCGGCGTCTCCGGCGTCTCCTCCGACTCGCGCGACCTGAACGACGCGGCTTCGCGCGGCAACCATCGCGCCCAGCTCGCGATCGACATCCAGGCGAAGCGGATCGCCGATTACGTCGCCAGCTACCACTGCTACGTCGGCGGCGCCGACGCGATCGTGTTCACCGCCGGCATCGGCGAGAACGCGCCGACGACCCGCGCCAACATCTGTCGCCGGCTTTCCGCCCTCGGCGTCAGGATCGACGACAAGCAGAACGACTGCCGCGGCGTCGAACGCCTCATCTCCACGCCGGATTCCCGGATCCAGGTCTGGGTCGTCCCGACGAACGAGGAAGTCATGATCGCCCGCGACACCATGCGCCTGATCCATTCCAAGTAGAAAATAAAGACAACGAAGACCTCCTCCGTATCATGTTCGCGAGGAGGTCTTTTCCATGTCGATCATGCTTTTGGTCTTTCTGTCCGCCGTCTTCGCCCTGTCGCCCCCCGCCGTCGCTTCGCCCGCCATCGACGCCGCACCGGGCGGCGTCTTCTGGAACGACCGTCTCTACGAATATGGCAGGGTCGCCAAGTGCGAGGAACCGTTCGACGGGGACGCCTGGTTCACGATCCGCGACGCTGCGACGGGGGCGCTCCTGCACGAAACCGTCTACGACGGCGGCAACGACGAGGCCTTCATCTATTTCGCCGTGCTCGGCGACGACGTCTTCGCCCTCGTCACCGAGACCCGCGGGATTCCCGGGAGCGGCGGATCGTCGCTCCTGAAGACCGAGATCCTCACGTATTCCGCAGATGGCGAACCACGCGGACGGGCTTGGCTTCGGGGATCGATGACGGCCTACAACAACCACGGCGGATATCTGGTCCTGTCGACCGACGAATCGTACGCTCCCGATTACGTCTTCGATGCGGATTTGGCGCCCGTCGTCCTACCCGACGAGGTGGTCGCCGTCGGTTCGTTCCGGTATCCGTACCGCGCTTTCGCCACGGTCGACGGCGAACCCGTCGAAGCGATCGCGATCGACCGACCGGGGATCCACGACGTCGAAGTGAGCGACGGTTGGTATACCTATCGGTTTCGGGTCGTCGTCGAACCGATCGTCGGCGGAATCGTCGATCAGGGCGAGTACGAAGGGGTGGTGACGGTGACGTCGTCCGGCGAGCTGTCAATCGACGGACACTCCTTCGAATCGGGGGGGTCGTTCGACCGCCCCGGCAACCACGTGTTGACGATCGCCGGCGACAACGGTTACGAGAAGCAGATCGCGTTCGTGATCCATCCGTACGTCGCCAACGTCGCCGAAGGGTTCGCGACGGCGGCGGGAGTCCGCGTCTTTTCCAACGCCGATGCGCTTCTGGTCGACGGCGAACCCTATGTCCAGGGAGAACTGTACCGCATTCCCGGGAAGCATGCCCTGACGGTTTCCGCCGCCAACGGCTACGTCCGCACGATCGGTTTCTCGATCCTGCCGTCGGCGGCGGGCGTCCTGTCGGGGGGAGTCTACGAAGGCGGCGTCGAGATCGAGATCAACGGCACGGCCGTCCTTGCCGGCCTGACGGTGACGGGAACGGTCAGAATCGACGAACCGGGGACCTACGAACTGGTCCTCTACTTCGACGGCGAGCCGTACGCGACGTATGCGTTCGCAGTGACCGCCGCGCTCGATCCCGTGCGCTGGTGGCAGACCTTTCCGTGGCTCGAGACGGTTTCCGGAATCCTGGCGGTCGTCGGTCTCTTTTTGATCTTCCGCAAGAAGTGAATGAGCGGAACGCGCTTCCGTATGTTATAATCGAGCCGGTGGTAACGATGCACGCATTCGATCTTTTCATCCAGACCGGATACTCGTTCAACGGCTCGCTGGTCGACGTCGACCGACTCGTCGAACGGGCGAAAGGGGCGGGATTCACCGCGCTCGGGATCGCCGACGACAGAAACATGTTCGCGGCGCTCAAATTTTACCGGAAGTGCGTGGATTCCGGCATCAAGCCGATCATCGGAATGGCGTTTCCGACGATCGCCGGCGAGGGGACGGAACTCCCCTTTTCGGCGTTCGCGAAAAACGCCGAGGGTTATCGGAATCTGATCCGCCTGGCTTCACGATTGGGAACCGGGGAGAAGAACCTCGGACTGGAGGTCCTCGCGCAGCATGCGTCCGGACTCTTCTTCGTGTCGCCGACGGCCCACGGCGCGCTTTCGGATCTGATCGCGCAGGGCGATCTCCCGCAGGCGATCGACCTTTGGCGCACGGTCGTCCGGACGCTTCCCGACGCCTGGCTCGGTCTCGACCTGAACGATTTCCAGAGCGAACTGAAGATCGCTCCGGCACTCGGCGAAGTCGGTCGTCCGGTCGCGTTCAACCGCGTCCGCTACATGGATCGGGACGACATTCCCGCCAGCCGCATCCTCCAGGCGATCCTTTCCGATCAGAAGGTCCTGAACGAGGGCTTGTTCCTGTCGGAAGACGCGGTCTACGACTTCAAGACGCCAGAACGGCTCGAGCGGCTCTTCGCCGACTACCCGGCCGCCGTCGAAAACGCGGTCGGGCTGATCGATTCCGTCGAGCTTTCCATCGATTTCAGGAGCCGCCGGCTTCCGCGCTATCCGCTCGGTCCGGGACTGACCGCGGCCGGCGAGCTTCGCAGGATGGCGGAGAAGGGACTCGCCCGCCGCTTGGCGACGACGCCCCCGGACCGGCTCCGCCATTCCGCCGAGGAATATCGCAAGCGCCTCGACTGGGAACTCGCGACGATCGAGACGATGGGGTATTCGGATTATTTCCTGGTCGTCTGGGACTTCGTCCTCCACGCCAAGAAGAAAGGCATCCTGGTCGGCCCCGGCCGCGGCTCGGCCGCAGGGTCGCTCACAAGTTACGTGCTCGGCATCGTCGACGTCGATCCGCTCCTGCACAACCTGTTCTTCGAACGTTTCCTCAACCCGGAACGCATCACGATGCCCGACATCGACATGGACTTTCCGGACGACCGTCGCGACGAGGTGATCCGCTACGTCGCCGACAAGTACGGCAAGGAACACGTCGCCAACATCGTCGCGTTCGGCACCTTTCAAGGAAAGAGCGCGATCCGCGAGGTCGCGCGGATCCTGAAGACGCCCGAGGCGGTCGTCGGCGAACTCGCCGGATCGGTGAGCGAGACCGCCAACTCGATCGCCGAGTTCAAGGCGAAGGAACCCGAGAAATACCGCTACCTGTCCGCCAATCCGATCGTGTCCGACCTCCTGTCGACCGCCGAGAAGCTGGTCGACCTGCCGAAGCACCTGTCGACCCACGCGGCCGGGATCGTGATCACGGACGAGCCGATCACCGACTTCGCGCCCGTCCGAGCGGGTCTCCTCGACATGAACCAGACGCAGTACGAAGCTTCCGACCTCGAGGCGATCGGTCTCCTCAAGATCGACTTCCTCGGCATCTCGAATCTGACTTCGATCGACCGCGTGCTCCGGCTCGTCGAGGCCGAGACCGGGACGAAGCCCGACATCTACCGCATCCCGATGGATGATCCGAAGACCTTCCGGCTGCTTCAGGACGTCTCCGTCCTCGGCGTCTTCCAACTCGAATCCGACGGCATGATGAACCTCCTCCGACAGATGCAGGTGAAAAACTTCGACGACATCTCGGCGGCGATCGCGCTCTTCCGTCCGGGGCCGATGGCGAACATCCCGACCTACCTCGAGCGCCGCGGCGGGAAGGCGAAGGTGACCTATCCCGACCCGCTCCTCGAGGACATTCTTAAAGATACCTATGGGATCATCGTCTACCAGGAACAGATCATGCAGATCGCGAACCAGTACGCCGGCTACTCGCTCGGCGAGGCCGACGTGCTGCGCCGCGCGGTTTCGAAGAAGAAGGAAGACGTGCTCGTCCGCGAGCGCGAGAAGTTCGTCCGCAAGTGCGTCGAGCGGAATCACGCCCCCGCGGTCGCGGACGGCATCTACGACTACATCGTCAGGTTCGCCGACTACGGCTTCAACAAATCCCATTCCGTCGCCTATGCCCTCGTCGCCTACTGGATGGCGTACCTGAAGGCGAACCATCCGTTCGAATTCATGGCGGTCCTGCTCGACGCCGCCGTCGGCTCGGCCGCGGCGACGCACGACTACGTGCGGGAATGTCGGAAACTCGGCATCCGCGTCCTGCCTCCGGACATCAACCGCTCCGGGGCCCGCTTCCGGATCGAGAAGGAAGGTCTCCGCCTCCCCTTCCAGGGCATCCGCGGCATCGGCCCGGTGATCGCGAAGAAGATCGAGGAGGTCCGCGGCGACGAACCGTTCGCCGACTTCATCGACTTCATGCGCCGTGCCGGCGACGTCAACGCCAAGGCGGTGGAAAGCCTGATCATGGTGGGCGCCTTCGACGCCTTCGGGAAGAACCGCGCCACGCTCGCGGCGAACCAGAAGCAGATCGCCAACTACATGTCCTTCGGCGAATATTCCGACACGACCCGCTTCGTCTACATCGACGCCCCCGAGTACGATTACGCCACTCTCCAGGAAAAGGAGAAGGAGCTGCTCGGCATCAACCTGACGCACCATCCGCTCAACCGCCATCAGGAACGGCTGGAGGCGCTGGGGATTGGGACGGTTTCCGACGCCCTTCACGCCGCCGGCGGGCCGGCGCGGTTCGCCGGCATGGTCGCCCGCATCAATCGGATCAAGACCAAGGGCGGCGAGGCGATGGCCTTCGTCGAGATCGAGGACCAGCTGACGTCCGCCGAAGGCGTCCTGTTCCCGCGGACCTTCGCCCGCGCCCAGGCGAAACTCGAGAAAGGAGCCGTCCTGATCTTCACCGGACGGCTGGAGACGAAGAACGACAAGAAGCAGTTCGTCATCGACGACGTCAAAGACGTCGGATGAGAAGGAGGACATCATGAAGATAGCGGTCTTGACTTCCGGCGGCGACGCTCCCGGAATGAACGCCGCGATCCGCGCCGTCGTCCGGACGGCGCTGCATTACGGCATGGAGGCCTACGGCGTGTACAACGGCTACCGCGGTCTCGTCGAGGGCGACATCCGCCAGCTCCAGCGCAACGACGTGGGGATGGTCCTCAATCGCGGCGGCACGATCCTGGGATCCGCGCGGCTCGACGAGTTCCGTCAGCTGGAAGTCCGGCAGAAGGCGGTCGACAACCTCAAGGCCTTCGGGATCGACGCGCTCGTGACGATCGGCGGCGACGGCACCTACCGCGGCGCGGCCGACCTCTGCGACATGGGCGTGAACTGCATCGGCCTGCCCGGGACGATCGACAACGACCTCGCCTGCACGGAATACACGATCGGCTTCTTCACGGCGCTCAATACCGCGATCGACTGCATCGACAAGCTCCGCGACACGTCCTTCTCGCACCAGCGCTGCACGGTCGTCGAACTGATGGGACGCCACTGCGGCGACCTCTCGATCTTCGCCGGTGTCGCTTCCGGTTCGGAAATCGTGATCACGGAGGAGACCGGCTTCGACCGCAAGGCGGTACTCGAGACGATCCGCAAGGCCAAGCTGATGCGGAAACGCCACATGATCGTGATCGTCGCCGAGCACATGCTCGACGTCTTCGCGCTCGCCAAGGACATCGAGGAATACACCGGTTACGAGACCCGCGCGACCGTGCTCGGCTACGTCCAGCGCGGCGGCACCCCTGCGGCCTTCGACCGCATCCTCGCCTCCAAGATGGGCAGTTACGCCGTCGAACTGGTCCGGGAGGGTGCTTACGGCAAGGCCGTCTGCGGCCGCGGCATCGAACTCTTTTCGCTCGACTTCCGGACCGCGCTCGCGACGACCCGGAAACGGACCGACCTGTACGATTATCTCGAAAAGATAAGTTGAATTTCCGGTATTCATTTTCGCGTCGATCGTCCGCTTTCCGGCGGTCCCGAACGGCCGAAAATGGTTTACATCGTCCGGCGATGGGGTTATAATTAATTACAGAATATTTACAATATTCAAAAAAATGGAGGGAAAGAAATGAGAAAGGCACTACTCGCACTTGCATTGGCCCTGATTTCGGTGTTCACGCTCGTCGCTTGCGGCGAAACGACCTACGAAATCGCCATGGTCACCGACTCCGGTGGAATCGATGACAAGTCGTTCAACCAGGGAACCTGGGAAGGCATCATCCGTTATGCCGAAGAGAACGACAAGACGTACAAGTACTACAAGCCGGCCGAAGTCTCCGACGCCGCCTACCTCGCCGCGATCAAGCTCGCCGTCGACGGCGGAGCCAAGATCGTCATCACCCCCGGTTACCTCTTCGAAACTTCCATCAACGACGCCCAGACGCTTTACCCCGAAGTGAAGTTCGTCCTCATCGACGGCGAACCGCACACCGCCGACAACCCGGATACCGAGGCCTACGACCCGATCTATGAAACCAAGTCCAACACCCTCTGCATCCTGTTCGACGAGAATGAAGCCGGCTTCTACGCCGGATACGCCGCCGTCCAGGGCGGACTCGACAACCTCGGCTTCTTCGGCGGAATGGCCGTCCCGGCCGTCGTCCGCTTCGGAGTCGGCTATGTCGCCGGTGCCTACTACGCGGCCGATGAACTCGACGTCGCCATCACCTTCGACGCCACCCATTATCATTATCTTGGCTCGTTCGCTCCGTCGGATGACGCCAAGAACCTCGCCCGCACGTGGTTCAACGCGGGTGTCGACGTGATCTTCGCCGCCGCCGGCGGCGCCGGATCGTCCGCGATGCTCGCGGCCGAGGAAGTCACCGGCAAGTACACGATCGGCGTCGACAAGGATCAGTCCACCGAATCGCTGACCGTCGTCACCTCCGCCCTCAAGGGCGTCGGCGAAGCGGCCTACCAGGCGCTTGAAGACTACTACGGCGGAACCTTCGTCGGTGGCAGAACGATCTCCCTCGGCTCGGCCGAAGGCGGCGTCGCGCTCCCCTCGGACTTCTCCAGATTCGGCACTTCGGCAACGGCCGTCGCCGCTGCGTATGACAGCCTCTTCGACCTCGTCGTCGCCGGCACCGTCGTCGTTCCGACGAACGACGCCGCCAGCCTCGCGGCGTTCCTGACCAACCTCGGCGTCGATGCCGCCCAGGTCACCGCGATCTGCGACGCAGCCGAATAAGCAATTCGCAATCGCACCTACAGTCACGCTTGGAAGAAGGAAGGATTTTTCACACATCCTTCCTTCTTTTCCAAGACGGACGGCATCTTACCATCGTATCGATGAGGTGAATCCATGTCCTATGTCATCGAAATGCTCGAGGTCTGCAAGAACTTCGGCACGCTCAAGGCGAACGACCACGTGACCTTCCAGCTCCGATCCGGGGAAGTCCACGCCCTCGTGGGCGAGAACGGCGCCGGCAAGAGCACGCTCATGTCGATCCTCTTCGGCCTCTACGCCGCTGACGGCGGCGAGATCCGTTACAAAGGCGATCGGGTCGAGATCAAGAATCCCAACGATGCCAACCGTCTTCGCATCGGGATGGTCCACCAGCACTTCAAACTGGTGGATGTTTTCACCGTCACGGAAAACATCATCCTCGGCAACGAAGATACGCAATTCGGTTTTCTCACCAAAAAAGAAGCCCGCCAGAAAATCGTCGCGCTGAGCGAACGGTACAAGCTGACCGTCGACCCCGACGCGCTGATCAAGGATATATCCGTCGGCATGCAGCAGCGCGTCGAGATCCTGAAGATGCTCTACCGCGACGCCGACATCCTCATCTTCGACGAGCCCACCGCGGTCCTCACTCCGCAGGAGATCGACGAACTGATGATCACCATCCGAAACTTCGCGAAGGAAGGCAAGTCGATCGTCATCATCACGCATAAACTGAACGAGGTCATGGCCGTCGCCGACCGCTGCACGGTGCTCCGCAAGGGGAAATGCATCGGCACCGTCGACGTCAAGGACACGACCGTCGCCATTCTCGCGGAAATGATGGTCGGACGCAAGGTCAGCTTCACCGTCGACAAGAATCCGCAGGTTCTCAAGGACGAGATCTTCCGGGCCGAGAACGTTTCCTTCTTCAGCAAGGAGAAGAACCGGATGATGGTCGACGACGTCAGCTTCGCCATCCACGGCGGCGAGATCCTCGGCATCGCCGGGATCGAGGGCAACGGTCAGACGGAACTCGTGAACGTCATCACCGGATTGCGACGCCAGACGTCCGGACGGTTCTTCCTGCAGGGGAAGGACATGACCGAAGCGCCGATCCGCGAGCGACTCGAGGGCGGCATGGGTCACATTCCCGAAGACCGCCACAAGCACGGGCTGGTGCTCGATTTCAACCTCGCCGAGAACCTCGTGCTCGAATCCTACTATCTCCCCCGCTTCCAGAACCGCGGCTTCATCCGCTTCGACGCCGTCATGGAGAACGCGAAGGACCTGATCGGCCGTTTCGACATCCGTTCCGCCGCAGGTCCCGATTCGGTCGTCCGTTCGATGTCGGGCGGCAACCAGCAGAAGGCGATCATCTCGCGCGAGATCTCACGCGATCCCGACCTGCTCGTCGCAGTCCAGCCGACGCGTGGCCTCGACGTCGGCGCGATCGAGTACATCCACGACCAGCTTCTGAAGGAACGCGACTCGGGAAAGGCGATTCTGCTCGTCAGCCTCGAACTCGACGAGGTCATGAACCTTTCCGACCGCATCCTCGTCATCTTCGAAGGCAGGATCGTCGCCGAACTCGACCCCGTCAAGACGTCATTCCACGAGATCGGACTCTACATGTCCGGATCGAAGCCGGAGGTGAAGACCGATGTCGCGGCATGATTCTCGCATCGCCCGATTCTTCCGACGCGTCGCCGCCGCATTCGCGCGGTTCTTCGCCGGTCCGTCCTTCAAGCGCGCGATTCCTTCGTTCCTGGCGATCGGCGCCGGCCTCGTCTTCGGCATCTTCACGATGTTCCTGATCTGGCTGCTCGTCAAACTCAACGTCTTCCACGTCGTGAACGACCCGCAGCTTCTCCGGGGGATCGGCAAACTCCTCGCCGGAGGCTTCAACAACGGCATGAACAGCATCGGCTACATGCTGTATCGCGCCGCACCGCTGATCCTCACCGGTCTCGCGGTCGGCTTCGCCTTCAAGACCGGTCTCTTCAACATCGGCGCCCCGGGACAGCTCGTCTTCGGCGCCCTTGCGGCGATCGTCATCGGGCTCAAGCTGTCGATGCCGGCGCCGTGGCACTGGATGCTCTGCCTCGTCGGCGGGATGGCGGCGGGATCCCTCTGGGGGTTCATCGTCGGCTTCCTCAAGTCGGTCTTCAACGTCCACGAGGTCGTCGCCTCGATCATGATGAACTACATCGCGATGTACTTCGCCTTCTGGGCGCTCGACGCGTTCGACCTGCGGCTTCGATTCGTAGATTCCATTTCAGGCGCGATTTCGCTTGCGCCGTATACCGCGACGCTCGCCCAGACGGCCTGGCTTCCGCGCGGATTGTCCGAGATCTTCGGCGGCTATACCATCAACATCGGCATCCTGATCGCGCTCGCCGCGGTCGCCGTCATGTACGTCGTCCTGAACAGGACCACGCTCGGCTACCAGCTGAAGGCCGCCGGCTTCAACCGCGACGCCTCCAAGTACGCCGGCATGAACACGAAGCGCGACATCATGATTTCGATGGCGATCTCCGGATTGCTCGCCGGCCTCGCCGGTGCGATCATCATCATGGTTCCCGACAAGAAGATGTTCACCGACCAGGCGACGATGTCCTCGGAGTTCATGTCGATCGGCTTCGACGGCATCTCGATCGCCCTGCTCGGCCTCTCCGAACCGATCGGCGTCGGCCTCGCCGGCCTCTTCCTCGCCTACATCCGGATCGGCGGCGACTACCTCGACATCGCCAACTACATGAAGGAACTCGCCGATGTGATCACTTCGGTCATCATCTACTTCAGCGCCCTCTCGGTCGCGCTCTACCAGTTCATCCAGAAACGCAAGAAGAAGAAAGCCGTCGATGCGGCTGCGGCGAACGGAGGTGACGAGCGATGATCCCGATCACCGGAGCGCTCGCGTACGACCTCTTCACGTCCACTCTGGAAACGATGATCCCGCTTCTGATCGTCGCCATCGGCGCGATGATCTGCGAGAAGTCCGGCGTCACCAACATCGCCCTCGAGGGCATCATGATTTTCGGCGCGTTCGTCGGCTGCTGGTTCGTCAAGATCGTCGAGCCGGAAACACTCGTCCTCGCCGCGCAGCAGACGAACTGGGAGAAGAGCGTCCTGTTCCTCGGAGGCGCGCTCATCGGCGGCATCGCCGGCCTGCTCTTCTCGTGGCTCCACGCCTACGCGTCGATCTCGATGAAGGCCGACCAGACGATCTCCGCGACGGCTCTCAACCTGGTCGCCCCGGCGATCGCGATCTTCGTCGCCCGATCCGTCATCGGCGGCCGCCACATCGAATACAAGACGACCTTCAAGATGGCGGAGGTCGGCTCCTTCGCCGACATCCCCGTCATCGGCGACCTCTTCTTCAAGAACGTGAACGTCGGCTTCTACCTCGGCATTGTCATCCTTCTTCTCGCGTACGTCTTCCTCTACAAGACGAAGACGGGACTCCGGCTGATGGCCTGCGGCGAGAATCCGCATGCCGCGGACTCGCTCGGCGTCAACATCTACAAGATCCGCTATGGCGCCGTCCTCACCTCCGGGTTCCTCGGCGGCCTCGGCGGCTTCGTCTTCGCCGTCTCGATGGGCAAGTCGTTCGAAGGGACCGTTTCCGGCTTCGGCTTCCTCGCCATCGCCGTCCTCATCTTCGGCAACTGGCGACCGTTCCGCGTCCTCTTCGCGGCATTCTTCTTCGGTCTCATGAAGACGGTCGCGATCTCCTACTCGGCGATCCCGTTCCTTTCCGCCCTCAACATCAACACCAACCTCTACAAGATGATTCCGTACGTGGCCACGCTCTTCGTCCTGATCGCCACCTCGAAATCGTCGCACGCCCCGAAGGCCGCGGGCAAGATCTACGACCAAGGCACAAGATGACAAAATCCGCCGTCCGGTTCGCCGGACGGCGGATTCGCATCTTCGGACCGACGGACGCCCCGTCGGTCCTTTCGTATACTGAGACTAGGAGAAACCTCTCCTGGTCTTTTTCATATCCACCAGCGGATCGGCCGAACCGTCGCGCGATGCAGGTAGGCGTCGACGAGCGCGGCGCGCACGGCGTCGCGCACGGCGGGAACCGTCCGTGAAGCGAACGCATCGAGCTGGACGTAGAGGTCGTGGAGCTGATGGTCGAGAAACGAGAAGTCGCGGTCGTCGAGAAAGTCGTGGAACGACTCCATGAAGGAAAACATCGACGGCACGGCGTCATGGATCGTCGTGAGCGCCGCCTGCGCGTAGCCGCGGTTCCAGAAATGTTCGAGCACGCGCTCGACGCGTTCGATGCGCGCGAGGTCGTCGGCCGACAGGACGGGGCTTTTTCGGATGCGGTAGGGGGGCTCAGGGTCGTAGTCGTAGCCGAGCCGCCCGGCGTCGCGGCGGAGCGGCGTGCCCGGAAGCATCTTCAGGAAACCGAGCTGGAGTTCCGGGGCGAAGAGCGAGAACGTCTCATCGAAGGTCCGGCGGAACGATGCGAGGTCCTCGCCCGGAAGACCCGCGATCAGGTCGAGGTGGACGACGACCCTTCCCCCCGCAACGAGCGCACGGACGTTTTCGAAGAGACGCGCGTTGTCCTGGACGCGCGCAACGGCCGCATTTGCGGCCGCGTTCGTCGACTGGACGCCGATCTCGAAGCGGATCAGTCCGATCGGCGCGTCCTCGTTCAGGCGACGGATCATGTCCGGCTTCAGGAGATCGCCGACGATCTCGAACTGGAAGACGACGCCGGGTCGATGGCAGGCGATGACGAAATCGAACAGCGCCGAAGCCTCCGCTGGCCGGACGTTGAAGGAGCGGTCGAGGAACTTGAACGTGCGCGCCCCGCGGTCCAGGAGGAAATCGATCTCCGCCTCGACGCGTTCGATCGGGAAGCGGCGCACCCCGCCTTCGAGCGGCGCCACGCAGTAGGTACAGGCGAAGGGACAGCCGCGCGACCACTCGAGATACTGGATCCGATGGGCCAGTCCCGGGAGGTCATCCGGATCGCGGTACGGACTCGGAAGCGCTCTGAGGTTGGCGATCGGAACGGCGGGATTCACGTGGATTCCAGTGGAATCCCGCCATGCGAGACCGGGGATTTCGCGCCACGGGGATTCGTCCGCGAGCGCCTTGCAGAGCGCCGCGAAGGTGCGCTCGCCCTCGCCCGACGCGATGAAGTCGAAGGTTCCTTCGAAAAGGTGGCGTTCGGCGTCGTAGGCGACCTCGGGGCCGCCTGCGACGAGGCGCGCCCGGGAGCGACCGCGGAGGACGGCGGCGATCCGCTTCACGGCCTTGACGTTCCAGAGGTAGACGGAGAAGCCGACGACGTCGGGGTCTTCGGCGAGGATGGCTTCGGCGATCGCGTCCGGATCCGTCTTGACGGTGAACTCCAGGAGCCGGCAGGGGTAAGGGCAGGAAGCGCGGATCAGGCGGAGCGCGAGGTTGGGATGGATGTATTTCGCGTCGATGGCGCAGAGGACGATCTTCATGGCATCACCGTCTCCATTGTAGCACAGGCGGGGTGATTGTGAAATCGGTGTCGACAAGCGAGGCCTTATGATATACTGTATTCAAGGTGATGTCGATGGGCATGTTCAAACTCGTATCCGATTACAAACCGACCGGCGACCAGCCGGAAGCGATCGACCGGCTGACGGCGAATCTGCGTGCGGGGATGAAGGAGCAGGTCCTGCTCGGCGCCACCGGCACCGGCAAGACCTACACGGTCTCCAACGTGATCGAGCGCCTCGACCGACCGGTCCTCGTGCTCGCGCACAACAAGACCCTCGCGGGCCAGCTCTACACCGAATTCAAGAACTTCTTCCCCGAAAACCGGGTCGAATACTTCATCTCCTATTACGACTATTACCAACCGGAGGCCTACATCCCCGGCCGCGACCTCTACATCGAGAAGGACGCGATGATCAACGACGAGATCGACCAGATGCGCCACGCCGCGACCAGCTCTCTGCTCGAACGGCGCGACACGATCATCGTCGCCTCGGTGTCGTGCATCTACGGCATCGGCGATCCGGAGGAATACCGCAAGGGGATCGTGACCGTCCGCGTCGGCGACGAGGAGGGACGCGACGTCCTGATCCGCAAGTTGGTCGCAATCCTTTACGAGCGCAACGACATCGACTTCAACCGCGGCTGTTTCCGCGTCAAGGGCGATACGCTCGAGATCCTGCCGACCTACGAGAAGACGTCCGGCATCCGGATTTCCTACGACTACGACCGGATCGCCCGGATCCGTCTCTTCAACGTCGTCACCGGCGAGGCGTTCGAGGAGCGCGAAGTCGTCTCGCTTTTCCCGGCCTCGCACTTCCTCACGGACCGCGGGAAGCTCGAGGAGGCGCTTGCCCGGATCAAGGCCGAGCTGCTCGACCAGGTCGCGAAGTTCAAGGCCGAGAACCGTCCGCTCGAGGCCGAGCGGATCTGGCAAAGGACGATGTACGACCTCGAGATGCTCTCGGAGATGGGAACCTGCAACGGCGTCGAGAACTATTCGCGACACCTCTCGCTCCGCGGCGCCGGGGAGACTCCGTCGGTGCTGATCGACTTCTTCCCGAAGGACTTCATCCTGATCGTCGACGAGTCGCACGTCACCCTCCCTCAGGTGCGGGGCATGTTCAACGGCGACCGCTCGCGCAAGACGACGCTCGTCGACTACGGGTTCCGCCTGCCCTCCGCGCTCGACAACCGGCCGCTCGACTACGCCGAATTCAACGCCAAGATCAATCAGGTCGTCTATGTTTCCGCCACGCCCGGCGACTACGAACTGGCGCGCGCCGGAGCGGTGGTCGAGCAGATCATCCGCCCGACCGGCCTGCTTGATCCGAACGTCTTCGTCCGCAGGACCGAAGGCCAGATCGACGATCTCATCGGCGAGATCGAGGATGTTCTAGCCCGCAAGGAGCGCGTGCTCGTCACGACCCTCACGATCAAGATGAGCGAAGATCTCACCGCCTACCTGCAGAGTCTCGGATACAAGGTCGCCTACCTCCATTCCGAGGTCAAGACGCTCGAGCGGATGGAAATCATCCGCAAACTTCGTCTCGGCGTCTACGACATCATCGTCGGAATCAACCTCCTCCGCGAAGGCATCGACCTGCCGGAGGTGTCGCTGATCGCGATCCTCGACGCCGACAAGGAAGGGTTCCTGCGGAGCGACCGCTCGCTCGTCCAGATCATCGGACGCGCCGCGCGCAACGAACACGGCAAGGTCGTCATGTACGCCGACCAGGTGACGTCGTCGATGAAGTACGCGATCGACGAGACGGCACGCCGCCGCTCGATCCAGACGCGATACAACGAGGTCCACGGAATCGTCCCGAAGACGATCCTCAAGGCGGTCCGAGACTCGATCTCGATCAAGGTCGACAGGAAGACCGGCGAGGTCGACTACAGGAAGATCTCGAAGAAGGAAATCCAGAAGTCGATCGAGATCCTGGAGATGCAGATGCGTCAGGCCGCGAAGGACCTCGATTTCGAACGGGCCGCCGAACTCCGCGACGTGATCATCGAGATGCGGGGTCATCTGTGAGAAGGCACGTCCTCCTCGCGGCGAGCCTCGTGCTCACGGCCTTCATCTTCGCGATGTCGCTTCAGCCGGGCGAGGTCTCGGGTGCGATGTCCTCGCCGCTTGCCCTCGCGCTCGGTCGCATCCTCGAAACGATCCTGCCCCGGATCGACATTGATCCCGAAACGCTTCACGCCCTCGTGCGCAAGGGCGCGCATGTCGCCGAGTATCTCGCGCTCGGCATCGCGTATGCGCTCACGGCGCGCGCCTGGCGGATCCCGCTGTGGGCGGTCGTCATCGCGGGCGTGGCGGTCGCGTTCTGCGACGAGTCGCTCCAGGGATTTGTTCCGAACCGCGGTCCCGATCCCCTCGACGCCCTCTGCTTCGATCTGCCCGGCTTTCTGCTCGGCGCCCTGACGACCTTCACCGTCGCCGCCGGAGTCGTCAAACGGCGGTCGGAAAACAACGTCTCGTAAGAGACGTTTTCATTTTCTTCAAAAAAAGTGTAAAAAACCCTTGCAATGTCGAAAGAAAATTAATATAATTAAGGTGCAAGTTAAAAAAATCAATTTGACGGAGCAAAAAACGATGAAAAATCAAACTCTGGTTCGCCTGGAACACAAAGAGATCGGAAAAAGGCAGGCCTACCGGGAACTCTATCCGAAGCCGGAGAAGATCCGTCAGCCGAAAAGGGCGCATTTCGTCAGACTCCGCTTCCGCATCCCCGAATCGAAAGGCGTCACCGCCTTCCTCGGCTTCCTCTTCCTGCTTCCGACCCCGCTCTTCCTCGTCCGCGTCGTCCTCGGGTTCGTGAAGTTCGACAAGGAAGACGTCCCCTTCAGCAAGAACGAACTCATGCGTCTCATCGCCGTCCGCGGCTTGAAAGTCGACGTCAGGTCGACCGACGGCGTCCACATCTTCATCAAAACGCTCTGACAGGAGGAACCACCATGGAATTCAAAACGTTCAAGAAAGACGGCATCCGCACGATCCTCTCCGACGCCGTCGGGTCGAAGGCCAAGTACCCGGTGCTGTCCCAGTGCCCCGTCTGCCACCACGACCTCGTCGTCACCGAACTCCGTTGCGAGCACTGCAACACCGCCGTCTCCGGCGCGTTCACGCTCTCGAAGTTCAACTACCTCGACACCGAAAAGCTCTACTTCATCGAGATCTTCGTCAAGAACCGAGGCAACATCAAGGCGCTCGAAAAGGAAATGAACGTCAGCTACCCCACGGTCAAGAAGATGCTCGACGACGTCATCACCGTCCTCGGCTACACCCCGGACGCCGCCCCCGCGATGGAGGAAACCGCCGCCCCCGCGAAGGATGAAACGCCGAAGATGACGAGGATCGAAATCCTCGACAAGCTCGGCAAGGGAGAAATCAGCGCCCTCGAAGCGGCGGAACAGCTGAAGAAGATCCGCTAGGGATCCAAAAAGGAGAAGAATCATGTCGAACAACTTCCTCGATCGTGAACAGAAACGCGTACATCAACTCATCCTCAAGGGCGACATCACCTTCGAGCAAGCCGAGATCATCTTGACCGCGCTCATCCTGGAACGGATGCAGCAGGGCAAGATCAGTCCGAACGAAGCGTCGGACATGCTTCAGAGAATCCACTGAGAGATACGCCATACAGGAGGAACCCATCATGGCCAAAGACGAAATGAAACAGGAAAGAATGAAGATCCTCGACATGCTCACAAAGGGCACGATCACCGCCGAAGACGCGGAACGCCTGCTCTCCGCGATCGGCGACCGGAACGAATCGGAATCCCCGACCGTCATCGTCCCGGACAAGAAAGCCCCGTTCCGGATGCTCAAGGTCTACATCGACTCCGCCGACGGCGACGTCGTCAAGATCGAGCTGCCGGTCGAGTTCGCGAAGCTGCTCAAATCTGGCAAGTTCAACCTCGACACCCTCGAGGACGTCGACGTGGACATCGACGCGATCATCCAGATGGTCAATGCCGGCGCGCTCGGCGAGATCGTCAACATCAAGTCCGCCGACGGCGACATCGTCCGCATCGTCATCGAGTGACATGGACGCCGACATTCGGCCTGAAAACGCAGGGGCGAAGGTCCGGGTCTTCCAAAACCGGAACTTCGCCCTTTTATTCTGGGGTATCTTCGTCTCCAACATCGCCCACGTCTTCTTCAACTTCGCGATCGGATTCTACATCTACGAGGTTACCATTCCGCTCGTCGGAGCGGCCGATGCGGAGATCCTGAAGGCGGTTTACATCGCCCTCGCCGGGATCCTCCTCGTCATCCTCTCGCCGATCGGCGGCGTCCTCGCCGACCGCTGGAACAAGGCGAGGATCATGGTCGTGACCGATTTCGTCCGCGGGATCACGATCCTCGTTTCCGGCGCCGTCGTCTTCCTCGTCGACTCGAACCTCGTCAAGCTCGTCGTCCTGTTCGCGATGGAGGTCGTCCTCGCGTCGAACGCCGCGATCTTCGGACCGGCGTCAGGATCGCTCCTCCGGTTCATCGTGAGCGACGAGGAACTCCAGCCCGGCGCCTCGTACCTGCAGATGTCGAACAGCTTCCAGTCGATCATCGGGCTCGTGTTCGCCGCCGCGCTCTATTCGCGCCTCGGCATCGGCTGGATCTTCGTGATGAACGGAGTCGCCTATGTCCTTTCCGCCGTCTCCGAGATGTTCATCCGCTACGAGCACCATCGCGCCGAAACCGATGCGATCACGATGCGCGACGTCGTCAGGGACATCGGCGCCGGCATCCGCTACATCGCCTCCGAAAAGGCGATCGTCGCGATCCTGGTGATGGCGCTGATGATCAACTTCTTCATCTCGCCGATCTTTTCCAACGGGATGCAGAACTTCGTCTACTTCCGTTTCGCCCAGGAATCCGGATACCTGCTTTCGAACGTCTGGGATCCGACAACCTGGTTCGGCGCCTTCTCGATCGCGCTTTCCATCGCCTCGATCGCGATGTCGTTCATCCTTTCGCGGAAGCCGACGCGTCAGAGCTATGCGAAGCCGCTCAAGACCGCGTTCATGGGGTTCGTCGTCGCAATGTCGGGAATCTGCGCCACGATCGCCCTCTACTACTACGACGTCGTTCCGATCGATTTCGTCCTCGTCGCCGTACTGATCCTGATGTTCGTCTCCGGCCTCGGACTGGTGGCGTTCAACGTGCCGCTCGGACTGGTGATGCAGCGAAAGGTCCGGAAGGACATGCTCGGAAAAGTCTCGGCGGTCACGTCGACGCTCTCGCAGGCGCTCATCCCGATCGCCTCCCTGCTCGCCGGCTTCGTGATCGCGAGAGCCGGAAACCAGGTCTTCTTCATCGCCGCCGCCCTCGGCATGATCGCCGTGTCGGCCTGGTTTCTCCCCAACAAGGCATCGAATCAGATCTGAACCATTCGCCGTTCGGGTCCTCGGTTACGCCGCGGACCCTTTTTTATTCGATGAAATTTCAACCCGGGAAGGCGTGCGTTTTGAATGAAAACATGGTATAATTTTCATAGTGTGGCGTTTCAAGGCGGAGGAACATGAAATCGATCAGGGAACTCTACAAAATCGGATACGGTCCTTCGAGTTCCCATACGATGGGGCCTCAGAAGGCCTGCGCCCTCTTCCGCCGCGCCCATCCGGACGCCGTCCGCTTCAAGGTCACGCTCTACGGGTCCCTCGCCCTCACCGGCAAGGGACATCTGACCGACGTCGTGATCCGGGAGACGCTCAAGGACGTCGAGATCGTCTTCGATCCGACCTATGTCCTCGCCCACCCGAACACGCTCGACATCGTCGGCCATGCCGCTGACGGCGGCGAGTACCGCTGGCGCGTCTACAGCGTCGGCGGCGGTTCGATTAGGATCGAGGGCGACGACGAGGACGTGACCCCCGACGTCTATCCGCATTCGTCCTTCGAAGCGATCCGCGCCTATTGCGAGACCGAAGGCATCCGCCTCTACGAGTACGTCGAGCGCTTCGAGGGCCCGGCCATCTGGGATTTCCTCCGTGCCGTCTACCAGACGATGAACGATGCGATCGCGCGCGGCCTCAAGGCCGAGGGAACGCTTCCCGGAGAACTCGGGATCAGCCGCAAGGCGAAGATGCTCCTTCAGAGCGCCCTACCCCACGAACCTCAGGACATCGTCGAAAGCCGCACCGTCTCCGCCTATGCCTATGCCGTCTCCGAGGAGAACGCAAGCGGCCATCTCGTCGTCACGGCACCGACCTGCGGCTCGAGCGGTGTCGTGCCCGCGGTCATGCGCTATCTCAAGAACCGCCGGCGACTGACAGTCCGGAGATGCCTCGAGGGACTCGCGACCGCCGCCCTCGTAGGCAATCTGATCAAGCACAACGCCTCGATCAGCGGCGCGATCGCCGGCTGTCAGGCGGAAGTCGGCGCCGCCGTCGCGATGGCCGCGGCGATGGCCGCGGAGATCGACGGACTGCCGATCAACGCGATCGACTACGCCGCCGAGGTTTCGCTCGAGCATCATCTGGGACTCACCTGCGATCCCGTGCTCGGCTATGTCCAGATCCCCTGCATCGAACGCAACGCCGTCGGCGCGCTTCGTGCGATCGACGCCTGCGGATTGGCGTACTTCCTCGCGCCGACGCACCGGATCACGCTCGACATGGCGATCGAGACGATGTACCGGACCGGCAGGGACATCCATCACAAGTATCGCGAGACCGCCATCGGCGGACTCGCGGAAGAATACGCGAAACGGTTCAGGACCGGCGGAAAGGAGGGCGAATGACATGGAGAACGAACGGCAGCATCTGATCGTGGAAGCCATCGATCTCACCCACGACGCCCTCGGCGTCTGCAAGCTCGAAGACGGCTACACGGTCTTCGTGGAAGGCCTCCTCAAGGGCGAACGCGCCGACATCGACATCACCGAACGCCGCAAGAACTTCGGCTTCGGGAAAATCGTCGAAATGGTCGAGAAGAGTCCCTATCGCGTCCAGCCGAAGTGCCGCCATTATGACGTCTGCGGCGGCTGCGACCTGATGCACATGGACTACGACGTCCAGCTCTCTTTCAAGAAGTATCGGATCGAGACGACGCTGAAGCGCGCCGGGTTCGAGAACGTCAAGGTCAACGACATCGTCGGGATGATCAACCCCTACAACTACCGGAACAAGATCGAGGTCAAGTTCCAGAACGGCGAAAAGGGCGTCGAGGCCGGGTTCTTCCGGGCCAAGTCGCACGACCTCGTCAACCTCGAGGAATGCCACATCATGCCCAAGCGCGCGTTCGACCTCGTGACGCTCGTGAAGAACATCTCGAACGAACTCGGCATCCGGGCCTACGATCCCCAGACGAAAACCGGCGAACTGAAGTCCGCGGTCATCCGCGAATCGACCAAGACCCGCCAGCTCGCGATCCTGCTCCACCTCGCGGTCGAGGACCTGCCGCAGTGCGAACTGTTCGTGAAGAAGATCGTCGCGAAGATCCCCGAGGTCGCCTCGATCGCAATTTCGACGACCAACGACGAGTCGACGCTCTCGACCGATCCGGTCCGCATCCTCCACGGCGCCGAGGGGCTCGTCGACTCGATCGGCGAACTCGACTTCTTCATCGGCCACCGCTCCTTCTTCCAAACCAACGCGATCCAGACCGAGAAACTCTACCACCAGGCGGCCGACTACGCCGAACTGACCGGCAAGGAGAAGGTCATCGACGCCTATTGCGGCATCGGCTCGATCGGCCTGTTCGTAGCGAACCGCGCCTTCAAGGTCTTCGGCATCGAAGTCGTCAAGGCGGCGATCCAGGACGCCCGCAGGAACGCCGAGATGAACGACATCAAGAACGCCTTCTTCGAAGTCGGCGAGGCCGAGACGGTCATCCAGAAGTGGCGCAAGTTCAAGTTCGATGTGATCTTCGTCGATCCGCCCCGCAAGGGCTGCGACGAGGCACTGCTCGCGGCGATCATCGAGATGCGGATTCCGCGCGTCGTATACGTCTCCTGCGACCAGGCGACGCTCGTGCGCGACCTCAGGACCCTCGCCGACGGCGGATACAAGGTCGTCGAGATCACGCCCTTCGACATGTTCCCGCAGACGGCGCACGTCGAGAGCGTGACGCTGCTCACCATCAAGTAAATGACGAATGAAAAAAACGGCTAGCGATAGCCGTTTTTTATATCTATGCGCGGATCGCCCACCGGAGTTTCGCCGATCGGGCGCGGGGATTGGCGTTCTGTTCCTCGAAGGAGGGCCGGATCGGTCCGGGTGCGATCTCGCGGTAGACGCCGTCGCGGAAGAGCGCCTGGAAGGATTTCTTGACGAGCCGGTCCTCGCCCGAGTGGAACGAGAGGATCGCCACCCGTCCGCCCGGTTTCAGGACGTCCGGCAGTTTTTCGAGAAAGGCGTAGAGCGCGTCGTATTCGCGGTTGACGTCGATTCGAAGCGCCTGGAACGCGCGCTGGCAGGATTTCTTCGTCTCTTCCTCGCGGGTCGAAGGAGGCAGGAACACCAGCGCTTCGCCGATGACGGCGGACAACTGCGACGTCGTCCCGATCGGACGCCCGGCCTTCCGCGCCGCGACGATCGCCTGCGCGATCCGTTCCGCGTGAGGCTCGTCGGCGTTCTCGACGAGCATCCCCTCGATCTCCGCCGCCGACATCGACTTGAGGCGATGCGCCGCGGAGAGACCCTGTTCGGGATTCATCCGGAGGTCGAGCGGACCGTCGACCTTGAACGAGAAGCCGCGCGCCGGATCGTCGATCTGCATCGACGAGACGCCGAGGTCGGCGAGGACGAAGTCGAATCCGCCCGCAGGCGGCAGGAGTCGGTCGACGTCGGCGAAGTTCATGTGGGCCGCCGTGAGCCGCGGCGGATTGAAACCGAGTCGTCCCAGGCGATCGACCGTCTTCGGCAGTTCGATCGGGTCGGCGTCGACGGCGAAAAGCCGTCCCGTCTCGCCGATCGCCTGCAATAGTTCGGCGGCGTGTCCGCCGTAGCCGAGGGTGGCGTCGAGCCCGGTCTGCCCGGGTTCCGGCCGAAGGAAGACGAGGATCTCCGCGACCATGATCGGCCGGTGCGTCCCGGCCGGGGTGCTGCCCTTGGCGATGACGCGGGCGACGGTGTCGGGATACTTCTCGGGATCCCGTTCCTTGTATTTTTCGGTGAAGGCGCGGGGATGCGTACCGCGGTAGCGGACGCGTCGCTCGTGCTTGCGGTCGGCGTCTTCCATCGGATCACTCCTTTCGCAGGCTCGCTCGGGCGGACTCCGGAAGTCCTGCGAGTGCCATGCACTGTGCGAAGACGCGGTGTCCGACGACGCGGTCGAGGGCGTGTTTCGCGGGCTTCTCGACGATCGTCAGGTGATAGAACAACCCGCTCTCGCGTTCCATCTCGGGAGCGGCGGACAGATAATAGAGCGCTTCACCCGAGATCCTGGGATCCTTCAGGAAACGCGAAGTGAAGTGTCTGAAGAAGAAACGGTAGAGCGGTCCGTTGTTCTGACCGATGTTGGTCAGGACGTCGCCGGGATGCATCGCGTTGATCGTCACGCCGCTGCCGCGGAGCAGTTCGTCGAGTTCCCAGACGGTCATCAGCTGGGCCGTCTTCGAGGCCCCGTACCCCTTGAGTCCGGTGTAGCGGCGGCGCGTCCATCCGAGGTCGTCGGGATCGAGGCCGTCGAACCGGTGTCCTTCGGAGTTCACCTGGATGATGCGCGAAGGCGCACTCTTTCGCATCCGGTCGAGGAGCAGGACGGTAAACAGGAACGAAGCCAGATGGTTGACGCAGAAGACCGTCTCGAAACCTTCGCGGGTGAAGATCCGGGTGGTCGAATGCAGTCCGGCGCTGTTGATCAACACATCGATCCGGGGAGCGATGGAAAGAACCTCGGTGGCCGCCCTGCGGACTTCGCGGAGAACCGCGAAATCGGCAATCACCAGTTCCACGGAAACGCCGAACCTGACGGACAGATCCGCACGGAGACGGTTCGCCTTGTCGGCGTTGCGGGCGACGACGACCAGTCGGGCTCCGCCTTGCGCGAGCCGCGTCGCGGCGGCGAGGCCGACGCCGGAGGTCGCGCCGGTGATGACGCAGGTCTTGCCGGCCATCGAGGCGTCGGTCGTCTTCTGGGTCGCCTTGCGGTTGGCGAGGAACATCAGTTCGTCGGGAAGTCGCATGTCGGGTTTCTCCTCATCCGAAGACCTTGCGCATGAACCAGCGGTAGAAGCGGCGCCATCCGGGGATGCCGTCGTAGATGTCGCCCCAGAGGTCGTAGTAGTCGCGCTGTTCGGCGATGCGGCCGTCGGGATGAAGCGTGAGTCGGGTGCAGCCGTGGATGGGCGTGCTCGGGGAACGGCGGAAGACCATCGTCATCGTCCAGTCGAAGAGGATGACGTCCTTTTCTTGCGTGACGTGATGCAGATCCATGCGGAGCTGCCGGCATCGGCGGGTCAGGCGATCGCACATCGCCCGGAAGGCATCGATGCCTTCGATGCGCTGGATCGAATCCCGGAACACGATCTCCGGATGGTAATAGGGAAAGATGTGGGACCAGTCCGGCTTCCCTTCGGGGTTGTATGTCTTCGCCCACTGGACCAGGACGATCTCCTTCGTGAGCGGCAGCGGCCGATCGGTCGATTCGGGGTTCGGCATGGCGTGCACATCCTCTCCCGCACCCTCTTATCCACATGCGGATGCGTCGCCCCCTACTATATCACATCGACGCATTCGAGACAAGCCATCCGATTTTTTCGACGGATGCCTTGCCCGCATCGCTTCCAGATGCTATAATGCGGTTGGAAAGTATGAATTTCCCACCGGGGTGAAGACCATGATCATCGAACTTAGAAAAAAGGCGCAGATCACCATTCCGAAGGAGATCGTCGTCGGTCTCGGCCTCGCCGAGGGAGATACCCTCGACGTCAGGCTCGTCGACGGCGCGATCGTGATCGAACCGGTCACCGTCTATCGCAGGGCGCATGCGATCGCGCTTGAGCGCGACCTTCCCGTCCGGTCGGGAATGCCCGACAAGTACGCCGAGGGCCCTTCCGATCCGGGCGAGGACGAGACGATGATCGACGCGACCCATGACATCCGCAAATGACTCCGTGTCTGGGGAGGGACTCCCGATGAGCCTGCATGCGTTCAATGCCGGGTGCAACATCGTCGGATTCCGCAAGGACGGAATCGACTACGGCATGTGCTGCGCCTGGGCGCAGATGCTCGACTACGACCGCATCTCGATGCTTCTTGGAGCGCAGAGCCGGACCGGCGCGGCGCTCGCCGTCGGCGACGTCGTCGGCGTCAGCGCGCTTGCGGAAGGGCAGGAAGACGTCGCCCGTCGCCTCGGCGAAGGGCATAGCGGGGCGACCGAGAAGTATCGGGGCGTCGCGATCGACCGCACCGGCACCGCGATTCTGATCCGCGGCGCCCGGGTCCGGATGGTGTGCGAAGTCGTCGACGTGATGCGTCTTCCGGGAATCGAGGCTGACCGATTCGCGGTCATGAAGGTTCGCACGTATGAACAGGACCAGCGCGTCACCTTCCTGTCCGCCTATTTCGATTGATACATCATTCTATTTCGTGTTGTCAACATTCACTGATCGTGATACAATGCTTCTGGAGAAACGACCGTTTTCCCAAGAATCGAGGTGCGTTCCATGGAGAAGAAAGCCGAATACGCGTTGCTTCAGCAATATCTCTACTCGGTGCCCGACCTCTATTTCATCATATCCGTTGACGGGACCGTCCTCGACATGAGGTATGAGCCGGGCGCACCCGTCTATGACGACCAGGCGCGCGTCGGCACCAATATCCGATCGATCCTGCCCGTCGCGACCGCCGAAGCCATCATGAACGGCGTTTGCGAATGTCTTGCGTCGCACAAACGCACGCGGGTCGAGTACGATCTCGAGTTGCCGTACGGGATGCGCCATTACGAGGCGCGTCTGAATCCGATCGAGGGCAAGGAGGAAGTGACCGCCGTCATCCGTGACGTCTCCGACATCGACGCGACCCTCCTGACGCTCGCGAAAAGCGAGCGCGTCTATCGCGAGATGATCGAGAAGGCGCCGATGCCGGTCCTGATCGTCCGCAAGAGCGACGGCATGATCCGCTATGCGAATCGGGCGGCGATGACCCATTATCGCTTCATGTCCAAGCGCCTGATCGGCACGCCGCTGATCCACATGTACCAGCGGCGGGAGGATCGCATCAACCTCCTGGACAAACTGGAGAAGCAGGGGTTCGTCTCCAATTACGAGATCGGTTTGATCGACAGCGACGGGAATCCCTTCTGGTCGCTCGTCTCCGCTTCCTCGATCGACTTCGAGAACGTGCCGGCGACGATGCTCGCGATCAACGACATCACCCGCCAGAAGAACGCCGACGATCTCGTCCGCAAGAGCGAGGAGAAATACCGCATGCTCACGGAGTTCAACTCCGACGTCGTCTGGGTCTACAACGTCACCCAGGACCGCATCACCTACACGTCGCCCGCCGTCACGCGCCTCCGCGGGTATTCGTCCGAAGAGGCGATGACGCAGTCGTTCTTCGAAACGATCAGCCCCGACGACGTCGAAAGCGTCCGCAAGACGCTGTTCGCCGACATCCGGTCCTTCCGCGAGAACGGATCCGACGAGAGCGTGATCACCGAGGCCAAGCAGCTCTGCAAGGACGGAAGCACCGTCTGGATCGAGATGTCGACGCGCCTGCGCCACAACGAGATCGGCGAGATCGAGATGGTCGGCGTCAGCCGCAACATCGACAACCGCAAGAAGGCCGAGGCCGAGATCCTCTATCTGAGCTACAACGACCAGCTCACCGGCTTGAACAACCGCCGCTACTTCGTCGAGAACTACGAGACGTTCAACCGTCCCGAAAACCTCCCGGTGACGATGGTCTTCGCCGACGTGAACGGCCTCAAGTTCACGAACGACGTCTTCGGCCACGCGGCCGGCGACCGGCTCCTGATCACCTTCGCCGACATCCTGAAAAGGACGATCCGCAGTCACGACATGCTCGCCCGCGTGGGCGGCGACGAATTCATCATGATCCTCGCGAACACCGATGAGAATCGCGGACGCGCGTGGATCGCGGAACTCGAGTCGCGCATCTCGGCCACGTCGTCAAACCACGGCCTGCTCTCGGTATCGCTCGGGATGAAGACGAAGACCCGGATCGACGACAAGTTCGACGAAATCTACAAGTTCGCCGAGGACATGATGTACCGGCAGAAGGTCTTCGACCGCCAGCGGTTCAAATCGGATCTCCTCTATCGGATCAAGCACGACCTGTTCGCGGCGATTCCCGGGGAGCGGGACCACTCCGATGCCGTCGCGCGCCTGTGCCGCCTGACCGGCACCGCGCTCGGCATGAGTCCGCTCGACGTCGAGGAACTCGAACTGGCTGGCGCGCTCCACGACATCGGGAAGATCGGGATCGACTCCTCCCTGCTGACAAAACCCGAAGGGCTGCTTCCCGTCGAGCGCGAGGAGATCGCGCGACATGCCGAGATCGGCTATCGCATCCTCGACACCGTCGAGATCTTCTCAGGCGTCGGAAAGGCGATCCTTCATCATCATGAACGGATCGACGGAACCGGCTACCCGCAGGGGCTGAAGCAGAACGAGATCCCCATCAAGGCGCGCATCATCGCCGTCGCCGAGGCGTTCGACGCCATGATCCGCGTCCAGCCGTGGCGCGCCGCCCGCCCCTTCGCCGATGCGGTCAAGGAACTCAAGAAGAATGCCGGAACCCAGTTCGACTTCGACGTCGTGCGCGCCTTCGTCGCCGACGTCGTCCCGCGCCTTGCGCCGGAAAAGTCCTGACCGATCACCTCTTCCCCTTTCGGGGAGAGACCGATTCCATTCCAGGAGGACAAGGATGACGATCCTGCTCGATCCCCGCATGGTCACCCAGAAACACGCCGACGACCTTCGGGAAGCCTTTCCGGACGTCCTTTTCGTCGAAGATCCCGATGCGGTTTCGGACGTCGACGCGGTCTTCTGCCACCCCGGATTCGCCGTTCCATCCCGTCTCGAACGCTATCGCTCGCTCTCGTGGGTCCAGATCCTGATGGCGGGATACGACGCCGCCGACATAGCGTACCTTCATCGCCGGGGGGTCGTCGTCACGAATCTGAAGGACGTCTTCCATGTCTCGATCGCCGAGGACATCTTCGCCAAGATCCTCCTGTTCAACCGCGGCGTCCGCCACGACCTCGAGGCGATGCGGGAAGGACGATGGGAACCCGTGCGGCACCTGCCCGAAATCCATGGTTCGGCAGTCGGGATTGTCGGGGCCGGATCGATCGGCTCGGCGATCGCGACGCGCATGAAGGCATTCGGCGCAACGGTCATCGGCTATCGCCGGAAAAGCGCGCCGGCGAGCGGTTTCGATGAGATCGTCCATGATCGGCTCGGATTCGAACGTCTGCTTCAGGAAAGTGATTATGTCATCGCCGCCCTGCCGTTGAACGAGCGGACGGCGGGACTGATCGGAACGGGCGAGTTCGCCCTGATGAAGCCCGATGCGCTCTTCGTGAACGTGGGACGCGGTGAAACGATCGATCAGGATGCGCTCTTCAAAACGCTTCGCGATCGTCGCATCCGCGGAGCCGCGCTCGACGTCACGACTCCCGAACCGCTCCCGCCGGATCATCCGCTCTGGCGTCTGCCGAACGTCTTCATCACCCCGCACAACGCTTCCTCGAGTCCCTTCATCTGGTCGCGCATCGTTGCGATCCTGCATACGAACATCCGCCGGCGCCTCGATGGCGAGCCGCTTCAAAACGAGATCGACGCCTGAACGCCTTCATCCGAATTCGATTTACAAAACCGCCGATTTGCGATAGAATACCATCAAACCGTATAAGTCCGGCGATAAGGGCCGGACGTCTCTACGCCTCACCGCAAATGCAGGCACTACGGCATCCGGACGGAATCCTTTCCGCACCCCCGGCATGCGTCGCGCCGACGCATGCCTTTCTTTTTATCCAAGATTCATCCAAGGGGGAAACGACATGATCCAGACATCCGAAGTACGCACCGGACTGACCTTCGACGACATCCTGCTGATCCCGCAGAAATCCGAAGTTCTTCCCGCCGACGTCTCGCTCAAGACCAGGCTGACGAACCGGATCGCGCTCAACATCCCGATCCTGTCGGCGGCGATGGATACCGTCACGGAATACGAGATGGCGATCGCGATGGCACGCGAGGGCGGGCTCGGGTTCATCCACAAGAACATGTCCGCCAAGGAGCAGGCCCGTCAGGTGGACCTCGTCAAACGATCGGAGTCCGGCATGATCATCGACCCCATCACCCTCTCCCCGGACAAGACGACGCGCGAGGCGGAAGCGATGCTCCGCAACTACAAGATCGGCGGCCTGCCCGTCGTCGACGAAAACGGGATTCTGCTCGGGATCGTCACGAACCGCGACCTCAAGTACCTCAAGGTCGACGACACGCCGGTCGCTGAAATCATGACCAAGGAGAAACTGGTGACGGCGAAGGTCGGAACCAGCCTCGAAGAGGCGAAGGCGATTCTCTGGAAGCATCGCATCGAGAAACTGCCGATCGTCGACGACCGCTTCCGTCTCATGGGCCTCATCACGTCGAAGGACATCGACAACGTCATCAACTATCCCAACGCCTGCAAGGACGAGAAGGGACGGCTCCGCGTCGGTGCCGCCGTCGGCGTGTCCGGCGACGTGATGGCGCGCGTCGACCTGCTCGTCGCCGCCGGGGTCGACGCGATCACCGTCGATTCCGCCCACGGACACTCGGCGAACGTCGTCGGGCTCGTCCGGAAGATCCGCGTGGCCTATCCCACGCTCTCCCTGATCGCCGGCAACGTCGTCACCGCCGAGGGCGCGCAGGCGCTCGTCGAGGCGGGCGTCGACTGCGTCAAGGTCGGCATCGGGCCCGGATCCATCTGCACGACGCGCGTCGTCGCCGGCGTCGGCGTTCCGCAGATCACCGCGATCCAGGATGTCGCCGCCTACTGCCGTCCGCGCGGCGTGCCGCTGATCGCCGACGGCGGAATCAAGTTTTCCGGCGACATCGTCAAGGCGATCGCGGCCGGCGCCGACACCGTCATGCTCGGATCGCTGCTCGCCGGATGCAGGGAATCTCCGGGCGAGGAAGTCATCTATCAGGGTCGCCGCTTCAAGGTCTACGTCGGGATGGGGTCGCTCGCAGCCATGCGTCGCGGTTCGTCCGACCGCTATTTCCAGGAAAAGGTATCGGAAGCCAAGAAACTCGTCCCGGAAGGCATCGAGGGACGCGTCGCCTACAAGGGCGATCTCGCCGACACGATCTACCAGTTGTGCGGCGGCTTGCGTTCCGGCATGGGCTATTGCGGCACGCCGTCGATCGCCAGTCTCCAGACGGATGCGAAATTCATCCGGATCACGAGCGCCGGCCTGCAGGAAAGCCACCCCCACGACGTCGAGATCACCCAGGAAGCGCCGAACTACTCGCGCCAGTGAACGACATGGGACATGACCGCCTCGTCGTGCTCGATTTCGGGAGCCAGTACAACCAGCTGATCGTCCGCCGCATCCGCGAACTCGGCGTCTACGCCGAACTCCATCCGTACGACGTCCCCGCCGCGGCTCTGAAGGCGATGCCTGGGTTGAAGGGGATCGTGCTTTCGGGCGGGCCGCGATCGGTCTACGAGCAAAACGCGTTTCGCTGCGATCCGGATCTCTTCACCCTCGGCGTGCCCGTCCTGGGCATCTGTTACGGGATGCAGCTGATCGCCGACGTCTTCGGCGGTCGGGTCCACCCCTCGGGAGCGAAGGAGTACGGACGGAAGGAACTCCGCGTCCTGCGCAAGGGCGCGCTGTTCGTCGGCCTTCCGGAACGCCAGAGCGTCTGGATGAGCCATGGCGACGAGGTCGCCGCCTTGCCTCCCGGGTTCGCGCTCGACGCCGTCTCCGAATCGGGAACCCCGGCCGCCGTCTCCGATGAAGCACGAAACGTCTATGGCGTCCAGTTTCATCCCGAGGTCCGGCATACCGACCATGGGATGGCCGTCCTGCGGAACTTCGTCTTCGGCGTCTGCCGCGCGGAAGCCGGATGGACGATGGCGGCCTTCGCCGCCGAATCGATCGCCGCGATCCGTCTCAAGACGGCCGGCGAACGGGTTCTCATGGGCATTTCGGGAGGGGTCGATTCCTCGGTGGCGGCGGTCCTGATCCATCGCGCGATCGGTTCCTCGCTCACCTGCGTCTTCGTCGATCACGGCCTCCTCCGCAAGGGCGAGAGCGACGAGGTCATGTCCACTTTCCGCGACTCCTACGGCATCGACGTCGTCCGCGTCGACGCATCCGACCGCTTCCTCGAGAAGCTCGCCGGCGTCGTCGATCCCGAGCGGAAACGCAAGATCATCGGCGCCGAGTTCGTGCGCGTCTTCGAAGCCGCGGCCGCGGCGGCGGGTGACTTCGCCTTCCTCGGCCAGGGAACCCTCTACACCGACGTGATCGAATCGGGAACGAAGACGGCCCAGACGATCAAGTCGCACCATAACGTGGGCGGATTGCCGGAAGGCATGAAGTTTATGCTGCTCGAGCCGCTCGACCGGCTCTTCAAGGACGAGGTCCGGGCGCTCGGACGCGAGCTCGGAATCGCCGAGAAGATCGTCGCCCGCCAGCCGTTCCCCGGTCCGGGACTCGCGATCCGGATCGTCGGCGCAATCACCCCGGAAAAGCTCCGGATCGTGCGCGACAGCGACGCGATCCTCCGCGAAGAATTCCGGAACGCCGGACTCGACGCGTCCGTCTGGCAGTATTTCACCGCCCTTCCCGGGGTCCGCTCCGTCGGTGTCATGGGCGACCAGCGGACCTATTCCGATGCCGTCGCGATCCGCGCCGTGACGAGCGCGGACGGGATGACTGCCGACTGGGCGAGGATTCCCTACGAGGTTCTCGAACTGGTCAGCCGTCGGATCGTGAACGAGGTCGGAGGCGTCAACCGCGTGTTCTACGACATCACCTCGAAGCCGCCGGCAACGATCGAATACGAATGAAAGAACCGGGAAACGATCCCGGTCCACGATGAAAAACGGGCACACCCGGTCAATCCCGGCGTGTGCCCGTTCTGATGATGGGGTAATAGGATCTGCGGCTGCGGAAGTCGGGATGGGCGACGAGGTATTCGACGACGATGTCCGCGGTCGAACTCGTGATCTCCTTCAGCAGCTTCGCATCCTTGAACATCGCGTATTGCCCGCCCCCGCCGGCGCGGTAGTTGTTCAGGGCGATCGTGAAGACGTCGTCGTCGCGCACCGGACGGCGCCGGTACCGGAGTTCGGAGATGCGCGATCCCTGCGGGCGGGAGACGTCGATCGTGTACGCGATGCCCGCGAAGACGTCGTAGTTGTAGTGCTCGATCTTCGGACGGAAGTGCGCGGGATTGATGACGACGTCGCCGTCCGTTCCGAGGGCGAAGTACTCCGCGGTCTTCTCGAGCGCGGCTTTCAGCCGCCGGCCGTCGATCTCGAGGACCATGAGCGAATTGGGGTAGATGAAGGTCGCGGCGATGTCGCGCATCGTGACCTTCGCCTTGAGTCCGGGCACGGCGTTGGGCAGGGACGCCGACGACAGCATCGCGCCCGAACGCCACAGTTGCGCCTGGTTCAGGAGGCGGAAGAGCGGATGGTTGTCGCGCCGGGCCGTGAACGGGTCGCGCACGACGAGACCGGTGCCGCGGAGATGGAGCAGCACGCGGTCGAGGACGACGTCGGTCTCCTTCGTCAGATCCGACAGCAGGTCCTCGATGTCCGGATCGGATTCGAAGTCCGAGAGCGAACGGGTCTCGGCTTCGCATCCGTCAAAGCGCCAGCCTCCGTCCTCTTTGGCGAAGGTCAGGGTCAGAAGCGCGAACGCGGACGCCTGGTCGGTGACCTGGACGATGCAGCGTCCGTCGACGCGGTCGATGACGTTGCGGTGCTGGTGACCGGTGAGGATGACGTCCGCACCGGCATGCTTGGCGATCTTGAATCCCTCGTTCTCCGACGTCCGCGGACCGATCGGCAATCCGGTCGGGATATCCTTCTCGATGCCGCCGTGGTAGATCGCGACGACGCAGTCGACGCCGTCGCGGATCTCGGCGACCTCGCGCCTGATCATCGCATAGGCATCCTCGAAGGCGACGCCCCGGATGTTGGACGGCTTCTCCCAGGAGGGAACCGCTTGCGTCACGGCGCCGACGAACCCGATCCTGACGCCGTTTGCAAACGTCCGCACGGCGTGCCCCGGATACAACTGCTTCCCATGAACGCGGACGTTTCCGCAGACGACCTGCGCCGAGAGATCCGACGTGTATGCGGACAGGACGTCCATCCCGTAGTTGAATTCGTGGTTTCCGATCGTGACGTAATCGTATCCGAGGCGATTGAGCACCGTCGCCACGGGACACGGACCGCGGTCGGTCTTCCCGATCCAGTGGTCGATCAGCGGAGATCCCTGGAGGATGTCGCCGCCGTCGATCAGGATCCGTTCCCCCTCGAGGCCGTCGAGGAAGTTCTTCAACCGCGAAAGCCCTTTGGACGACCGCCCGCGGGTCGCGAAATTGACCGGCGTCAGCTGTCCGTGGACGTCGGTCGTGAAAACGATGTGGATCCGTGCTGTCTCCATCGCGGTCATCTCCTTTCATCATTATACGGAATCCGCATGCGGTTTTCCATCGATTCGTCGCGTTTTCGGGTTGAAAAGCGCATTTTCCCCCTTCATTCGCGCACCGAATGGAAAACGGGACCGGTTCCGCGCGTGGCGGAGCCGGTCCCTGCGTGAGGCCGATGGAAGCCGACGTCGCTCGATCCGGATCACCCGAGACGACGCTTCAGGGCGAGGAGTTCCGCGCGCAACCCCGGCGGCAGCCGGTCGCCGTAGATCTCGTAGTACTTCTCGACGGCGTCCGCCTCCCTGCGCCAGGCGGGGACGTCCACGGACAACAGCGCCGTCATCGTTTCGGCGGATACGTCGAGTCCCGTCAGATCGAGGTCGCCGGGAAGGGGCATCCGACCGATCGGCGTCTCGACGGCCCCGGCGGTGCCTTCGGCACGTTCGAAGATCCATTTCAGGATGCGGCTGTTCTCGCCGTAGCCGGGCCACATGAAACGCCCGCCGTCGTCCTTGCGGAACCAGTTGACGTAGTAGATCCTCGGCAGGACCGCCGCGGGATGCGCCGCGCCGACCTCGAGCCAGTGGGCGAGGTAGTCGCCCGCATGATAACCGATGAACGGAAGCATCGCGAACGGGTCGCGGCGAACCTGGCCGATCTGGTCGGAAATCGTCGCGGCCGTGATCTCCGAACCCATGATCGAGCCCATGAAAATTCCATGGCTCCAACTCAGGCTCTCGTGAACGAGCGGGACGGTCGTGGGACGGCGTCCGCCGATCAGGATCGCGCTGATGGGCACGCCCTCGGGGTTCTCCCACTCGGGAGCGATCGCGGGACATTGCGAAGCCGGAGCGGTGAAGCGCGCGTTCGGGTGGGCGGCCGGATCCTTCGATCCCGGCGCCCAGTCGCGTCCCTGCCAGTCGATCAGGTGAGCGGGCGCGGCGGAGCCGATGCCTTCCCACCAGACGTCGCCGTCGTCGGTCAGAGCGACGTTGGTGAAGATCGTGTCGCGGGCGATCGTCGCCATCGCGTTGGGGTTCGTCTTCGTCGAAGTCCCGGGAGCGACACCGAAGAAGCCGGCCTCGGGGTTGACGGCATAGAGCCTGCCGTCGCGGCCGAACCGCATCCAGGCGATGTCGTCGCCGACCGTCTCGACCTTCCATCCGGGGATGGTGGGGACGAGCATCGCGAGATTGGTCTTCCCGCAGGCCGAGGGGAATGCGCCCGTGACGTAGCGTACCTTGCCTTCGGGATTCGTCAGTTTCAGGATCAGCATGTGTTCGGCGAGCCAGCCCTCGTCGCGCGCCTGGACCGAAGCGATCCGGAGCGCGAAGCACTTCTTGCCGAGGAGGGCGTTTCCGCCATAACCCGATCCGTAGGACCAGATCTGGCGATCCTCGGGGAAATGGCTGATGAACTTCTGGTCGATCGGGGCGCACGGCCAGGCCGGATCCGTTTCGCCCTTGGAGAGCGGGTAGCCGACCGAATGGAGACAGCGGACGAAATCGCCGTTGCTTCCGAGCGCCGCGAGCACGGCGTCGCCGGTCCGCGTCATGATCTGCATGTTCACGGCGACATAGGGACTGTCGGTGAGGAGGACGCCGATCTTCGCGAACGGCGAACCGATCGGTCCCATCGAGTACGGGATCACGTACATGGTCCGTCCGCGCATCGATCCCTCGTAGAGTCCGGACATGATCCGTTTGAGTCGATCCGGTTCGATCCAGTTGTTCGTCGGACCGGCGTCTTCGAGACGTCGGGAAGCGATGAACGTCCGGTTCTCGACGCGGGCGACATCGGACGGGTGGCTGCGGAAGAGGTAGCAGCCCGGCCGTTTGACCGGATCGAGGGCAATCGCCGCGCCGCTTCTTACCATCATCGAGAGCGTTTCATCGTACTGGGAGCGGGTACCGCGCCAGAGGACCACCGCATCGGGCTGGCAGTGGTCGACGTTGTGCCTGATCCATTCGTTCAGAATCGCATGGTTCGTCATGGCTTGCTCCTTTCGAGGATGTCGATAGTATCATAGCACGGAACGAAACGCATGCGTGCCGATTTCCCGAAACAGCCCGATGAAAACCACGACAATCGTCCGATTTGCCGGACGGCTGACCTCCGGTTTCATCTCGTGAGGTCAGAAAACGCTTTCTTTCCGGCCGGTTTGTGATATATAATGAGGTAGCACCCGAAAGAAGGAACGAACCGATGGACAGCAGATATGCGCTTCCCCCCTATCGCATCAAGATGATCGAACCGATCCGCCAAACGACGCGTGAAGAACGGGTCCGCAAGTTGGCGGAAGCGGGATACAACGTGTTCCAGCTGCGAAGCGAGGACGTCTTCATCGACCTTCTCACCGATTCCGGAACCGGCGCGATGAGCCATTTCCAATGGGCGGCCCTGATGATCGGCGACGAGGCCTATGCCGGATCCGCGAGTTTCTTCCGGCTCGAAGCCGTCGTCCGCGAGATCACCGGGTACCGATACGTCATGCCGGCCCACCAGGGACGCGGTGCCGAGCAGGTCGCGATTCCCGAAATGATCGCCCACCCCGGGATGGTCTTCCTCTCGAACACGCACTTCGATACGACCCGGGCCCATGTCGAGATCGCCGGAGCGAGGGCGATCGACACCGCCCTCGACGCCTGTTTCGATACGGCCCGCTATCATCCGTTCAAGGGAAACTTCGACCTCGTGAAACTGGAGGCGGAGATCCTCGCGCATGGCGCGAAGAACGTCGCCGGCGTCATCATGACGGTCACGAACAACGCCGTCGGGGGTCAACCGGTCTCGCTCGAGAACATGCGCGCCGTCTGCGACCTCTGCCGGCGGCACGGCATCCGCACGATCATCGACGGCGCCCGCTATGCGGAGAACGCCTATTTCATCAAGACCCGCGAACCCGGCTACGAGAACGTCCCGATCCGGACGATCGCGCGCGAAATGTTCGACTGCGCCGATGTCTTCCTGATGAGTTCGAAGAAGGACGGACTCGTCAACATCGGCGGCCTCATCGCGATCAAGGACGACGCGGATCTCTTCCGCCGCTGCCAGACGCGGATCGTGCCGATGGAAGGATTCCCGACGTACGGCGGTCTCGCCGGACGCGACATGGACGCCCTCGCCGTCGGCCTGAACGAAGCCCTCGAGGAGGATTATCTCCGCTATCGGATCGACGAGGTCCGCTATCTCGGCGACCGGCTGCTTGCGGCCGGCGTGCCGATCCAGGTGCCGACCGGCGGACACGCCGTGTTCGTCGACTGCGGAAAACTCTGTCCGCAGATCCCGTTCGAAGAGTATCCGGCGCTCGCGGTCACCAACGAACTCTATCTCGAAGGCGGCGTCCGCGCCGTCGAGATCGGGTCGCTCCTGCTCGGGCGCGATCCCGATTCCGGGAAGAACCGCCGGGCGGAGCTCGAGCTGATGCGACTCACGATTCCCCGCCGGACCTATACGTTCCAGCATCTCGATTACGTGGCCGACTGCCTGATCGAGGTTGCGAAACGGGCTTCCTCCCTCAAAGGCGTCGCGTTCACCTACGAATCCCCCGTACTGCGTCATTTCACCTCCCGGTTCCGTCCGGTGGTGTGATTCCGTCCGATCGCCAGAACCCAGAATCGAAGCCGCCCGCGGAAGCGACGGCTTTTTCGTTTCTTGGGGGTTCCGAATGTGGAGCGGGCGCATTGAAATGAAACCCGGATGATGTTATACTGCAAGTACGGAGACATGCCGCGATCGGCATCGTTCCGTGTTCGAAGTCGACTCCCGGTGGTGAAGGACATGAATCGGATCGCGTGCGAAGGCGTCGTCAAGAACTATGAAAACGGGAAAGTGACCGTCAACGTCCTCCGCGCCATCGACCTGACCATCGACGAAGCCGAGTTCGTCGGCATCACCGGTCCGTCCGGATCCGGCAAGACGACGCTTCTCTACGTCCTGTCGGGACTCGAACGCCCGACTTCGGGGACCGTCAGGCTCTTCGGAAAAGACACCGTCGAGTACACGGACGGCGAACTTGTCGGCCTGCGGCAGCGAAAGATCGGATTCGTCTTCCAGTTCTACAACCTGATCCCGAACCTGAAGGTGCGCGAGAACGTGGAACTCGCGGCCGTCCTCGCGGGCAACCGCAATGCCGCCCGGATCGACGCGGTCCTCGACATGGTCGGGATGCTCGATCGCAAGAACGGCTATCCGAACGAACTGTCCGGGGGAATGCAGCAGCGGGTCGCGATCGCGCGCGCCCTGGTGAACGACCCGGACGTCATCTTCGCCGACGAACCGACCGGCAATCTCGATTCCGTCAGCGCTGCCGAGGTGATGGCGATCCTCAGGGACCTTCACCGCGACCACGGAAAGACGATCGTACTCGTGACCCATGGGGAGGAATTCCTCAAGTACTGTACCCGCAACGTCCGTCTCGCCGACGGAAAGGTCGTCAGGGATGTTCGCCTCGATCGGGTTTGAACTTCGGGTCGCATGGCGGAACCTGACCCGCAACCTCGGCCGCTCCGTGGTCATTCTGTTCACGATGACGCTCATCTCGGCCCTGATGATCGCCGGCTTCACCATCGACGACACGTTCCGCCAGATCTTCACGATGGAACGTCTTGAGAAGTATCACGACGTCGATATCGTGATGACATACGACGCGAATTCGACGACGCGCATCATCAATCGTCGCACCATCGCCGAAAATTACGCCGATCTGTTCGTCTTCCAGGCATCGTTCTTCAATCTGAACGCCGGCGTCGAGATTGCGGGAAAGATGTCATATGCCCAGATCTACTCGTCCTCGATCCCCGAGATGGAACGCGTGATCGAGACCGATCTGCCGTCGATCGGGGTCGGCGAGGCGATCGTGTCGCGCAGCTTCGCGGAAGGCGAAGGACTCACGCAGGGTTCGTCCATCGACCTCTTCGTCGGCGGCACGGCCGTGCCGCATCGTGTCGTCGCAGTCGTCGACGACGTCGGGATCCTCAAGGGTGACGCCGTCTTCGTCGAAAAGGCCGCCCTGCTCGAGGCGATCTACGGCATCGCCAATCTCGGCAACCTGGGGAACACCATGTACTTCGCGCTCAAACCGGGAATCGACGCGGACGCCGCGATCGCGCTTCTGGCCGCAAACCCCGAGTACGCTTCCTTCGAATTCACCGTCGTGATGGATGAAGCGGACATTGCGCGGGGAGCCGCGTTCAACTCGTCGATCTTCATCGGCGTCGGAGCGATGGCGCTCGTCGCACTCGCGCTCGTCCTCCGTTCCGTCTTTCCGATCCTGTTTCGCGACTTCACCCAACAGTTCGGCGTTGTCAGGATCCTGGGGGGCAGCAGCCGCTTCGCCTTCCGCGTCTGGATATGGCAGTTCGCGATCCTTCTCCTGGGTGCCTGCCCGACGGGAGCCCTACTCGCCTGGTACGCGTTCAGCATCGCCGCCCCGATCGCCGGCGTCGATGGGAACATCGCCCTGAATCCCGGATTGACCGCCGCGGCGATCGCGGCCATCGTGATGTTCGTCGTGATCGAATTGTCGATCCGGTTCGTCGTCCTGCGTCGACGTTCGTCGGTTTCCCTCAGCCATGACGCGCGCGCCGAACGCGAATCCGCGGTCGTCATCCCGTTCGTCGCGGCACTGACGGTCATCGTGCTTCTTCACGCCTTCGGCTGGCATCAGTCCCCATGGGGACGACTCGCCGAAACCGCATGTATGATCGGGATCGTCTTCAGCGGATCCGGGCTGTTGCTGAAAGTCGTATCCGCCGGGTTCCGCCATCGTCCGAGCGCGTTCGGACTGTTCACCGCCCGCCATCTGGCCTCCGACCGTGTCGCCCACAATTCGCTCAAGGTCGCGATCATGGTCATCATGGCGATCGCCATCACCAGCATGCTGAATCTGTTCGTCATGATCGCGACGGATACCGTCGGCGAGCAGATCAAGGCGGACTACATCCTTGCGAACGTTTTCGATTACGATCCGTCGCTGAAGGAAGAGATCGTTCGCGAATATCAGCCGGAGACGATTTCGGAGGCGGTATTCTATTCCGGAGTCGTCCTCCATACCGGCGAGGGAGAGAAACGGTTCCGATACATCCTCTCGATGGACGGCGCCGCTCTCGACGATTATCTCGACTTCGATATCGAGGAAGCCGCCCGCATCCGTTTTTCGGATACGACGCGCCTGCAGGTTCTGCTTCCCGTATCGCTTGGGAAAGTCTATCAATTGCGGGAAGGAGATGAGGTCACGCTCGCAATCAGCAAGGATCTGCCCGCGGCGACGGCCGTCGTCGCCGGATTCATCGACACCTATTACGACGGCATCGCAATTCTGAACATCGTCTCCGTGCCGGCATACGCGGAGGTCGCGCCGATCAACGCGCTTCTCCTCAATGTCGAGGATGACGACGTGGCGGCAGCGGCGATGATCCGGACATACGCGAGCAGGATGTATTTCCTGATCGACGTCCGGGAGGTCTTCACCGAGACCGCCGACCTGTTCTTCGACGTCACGGACTATCTCACGCTGATCGGGTGGGCCGTCGTCCTTTGTTTCGCGATCGTGCTCCTGAACAACGCCATCCTCGTCTTCGATGCGACGAAGGCGGATTACGCCCGTCTGATGACCCTTGGCGCAGGCCGTTCGATCCTCCTTCGACTGTTCGCGGGAGAGGCCGCGATCCTCGCGACGATCGCGGCGATCGGATCATGGACGCTCGCCGCCTTCTTCTTTCCGATCATGCCGGAACTCATGCTTCTTGTGAACAACTACAAGGTCATTCCGTTCGACCCCACGCAGGCCGCGTTCTCGATCGGAGCCGGCATTCTCGTGTTTCTGATTGGATACGGAACATATTTCGTCAAGGTGAGACGCATGCGGATCATCGACGAAATCAAACGATATTAGGAGGTTCATATGAAAAGAAGGATTATGCTTTCGTTCGTCATGCTGCTCGCCGTCTTCGGACTCGTGGCCTGCAGGGAGACGACCACCGTCACGACCGTCGTCGACGCGACCGAACGCGTCGACGCCCCCGCCAATCTTTCCCTGAGCGCCACCGGGAAGGTCCTTTCCTGGAGCGCCGTTCCCGGCGTCACGATCTACAAGGTCTACGTCGGCGGCGTCGAGACCGCCACCGTCATGAACCGGACGACGTACGACTTCTCGGGTCTGACCGGCGACAGCCTGGTCTTCACCGTCGTCGCGGTCGGACCGAGCGGCTACGACGATTCGGTGCCGTCGGTGAGCATCGCCTATGTCGCCGATCCCGCGGCCGTGATCGCGGCGATCAACAACGTCGCCGACGCCGAAGGCATGGAACTGCCGGACGGGGTCGCCGCCGAACTGACCGCGAAGGGCATCACCGGACCGATCTTCCAGGGCGACGTGGACGCGATCCAGGCGTTTCAAACCGCCATGCAGTCCTCCGAAGGCGACATGGAGGCGATGAATCTCGCGCTCTCGACCCTGATCGACGAGGTCGACAACATCGAGGCGTACATCAGCGCCTTCCTCGTCGTCGTCCCCGACCTGATCGACGAAGAGATCGCCGTTCTCGACGAGGATCTCCTGTATTACGAATCCATGCTCGACATCTATCCCGACGACGAGGACTATCTCCAACAAGTCGATGAACTGAACGCCGAAATCGATCGGCTGAACGCGCTCAAGACGATGGTCGTCGAGAACGCCGACGACATCGTCGTCACCGTCAAGGCGGTCGCGGACTACCTGATCGACGTGCAGGGCCAGATCAGCGGGACGCTCGTCGCCGAGATCGAGGCGCTCATGGGGAACGAAAACCCGACCAGCGCCGAGATCGTCCTCGTCAAGAACGAGGTCGCGTCGCTCCTGCTCGACAACCTGCCGAGCGTGGACGACCTGACGCTCGTGTTCGACCTGCTCGCGGTCCTCGAGGACGCGATGAACGGCGACGAGACCTCGATGACGGCCGGATACGCAAACGAGTACGCGAACGAGGTCCACATCATGTTCGAGATCGTGATCCGCTTCATCCAGTCGCTCGATGCGGCCTTCATCGACGACATGATGGCGCTCGATGAAGCCACCATCACCGAAGTCGAGGCCTCGACCGAACGCGAGATCCTGTTCCTCCTCGCCTTCGCCTCCTTCAAGGACGCCAACCAGGCGCTGCTCGACAATCTCGACGGCGTCTTCACCGCCGCCCAGAAGCAGGCGGCCTTCGAGTCGATGCTCGCCTCCTTCGGCGAACTGATGCTCGCCCAAGGCGCTCCGCAGGAAGCGGTCGATGTCGTCGAGGACGTGATCCTCGATCTGACCTATGCGCTCGCCGATGCCGGCGCCACCGTCTTCGACTCGATGGCGGAGAAACTCCTCGACCATCTCGTCGCCACCGATGGTGAACTGATCCGCGCTGCCGCCATCCAATCGAACTTCCGCGAGGATCTGGACTATGAAACCTGGGAATTCGTCTACGTCAACTACTACACAGGCGAAGAGTATGCGACCTACACCGACTATCGCTACGCCCGTCAGTTGAACCAGGCGGACCTGCTTGACGCCGTGTTCGCGATGTTCGACGCCACCGTCGGCACGCTGACGGAAGCGGAATTCGCCGCCCTCGCCGACCTCGTCCTGTCGATGATCCCGGAGGAGACCCTCGCCGCCCAGGCGGACGTCGCGGTCACCGTCGTCGAGAACCTCGTGGCCACGGTCGACACCTCGCTCGGCGACCAGGACCAGAACGCCATCGCCGTGCTCTCGAGCCTGATCGGCTATGTGAACGACAACGACGTCTTCGGCGCCTACGGCGCACTCGTGACGCGGGTCCACAACCAGAACGTCATCGACTTCGGGGCCGACTACATGGACAACTACGAGTTCGACGAAAGCTACGGAACATACGCCACGATCATCCTCATCGCCCATCATCTCGATGCCTGGATGACGCCGACCATCGCGACCCAGATCGACGGGATCGTCGCGGAAGCCTTCGACGTCATGTCGACCGCGGACTTCCTCGCGTTGAGCGGAAAGACGATCGACGAAGTGAACGACATGGAGGCCGCGATCGTCGCGATGATCGACGACCTGGTCGCCCAGGCCGCCGTGATCGCCGACTACAACGAGAGCGCGCTGACCGCCGACCAGAAGACCGAGATCCAGGATTTCATCGCCATCATCCAGAACGCGCTGGGCGAACCGGCCAAATGAATTCACCCGCAACCGACGCCGTCCCTCCGGGGGCGGCGTTTTCCTTGAACGCCGGAAGTCGGATGCTTTTGACTTTCAGCCGCGAAGATGATATACTCATCGGTGAACGAATCACCGGAGGTTCACCATGCGTAGAACACTACCCCGCAAACTGGTCATGCTCATCATCTTCGGCTCAATGGCCGTCCTCTTCACGGCGACGATGCTTCTGATCACCTTCCTGCCCGAAAAAGTCGATTTCGAAGCGGTCGCAGATACCGTCACCACCGCCGAGGATACCGCGACCAACGTCACCGTCCTGGCCAACGACCTCGGTGCGGATCCGGCGGACATCACGATCTCCACGTTCACCCAGCCCGAGCACGGCTATGTGATCAAATATGCGCAGGGACTCCGCTATACCCCCTACACCAACTTCTTCGGAACCGACAGCTTCAGTTATACGATCCAGAATCCGGCCGGCGACACGAGTACGACGACCGTCACCGTCACCGTCACGGCGACGAACGACGATCCGAGGGCATACAACGACTACGTTGCCTGCGACCAGAACGGTTCGATCGTCATCGACGTCGCCGCCAACGATACCGACCAGGACGGCGACGATCTTGTCGTCGCCGGCTTCACCCATCCGGATCACGGAACCGTCCGGATCGACGAGGACAACCATATCGTCTATACTCCCGATCCCGATTTTGTCGGTTCCGATTCCTTCACCTACGACATCGAGGATCCCGTCGGGGCGAACGACCGCGGTCGCGTCACGGTGAGCGTCGAAGCCGTCGAATGAACCTGAACCCGAATCACCGCGCGATGATTATCGCGCGGTTTTTTTACGATCGGGGGAAGGGTGCGCGGGAATGTCGTCGGGACGCCTTGCGCGAACGGGCCGTTTATGATAATAATAGTTCTATGAAAACATGCGCCGCGACATTCCGATCGCGGCGAGGGGGAGAATCCATGAAAAAGATCTTAGCAATCGTCGTCGCCGTCCTCGGCATCCTCGTCGTCACCGTCGCGATCACCCTGATCACCGGCTACAACGGACTCGTGGAGAGCGAGGCCAAGATCCACGCGAATGAGTCGCAGATCGAGATCCGGCTGCAGGAGCGCCACGACATGCTCGGTCAGCTGATCGCCGCCGTCGGCGGCCTGCAGGAACACGAGCAGGCGATCTACGACGCGATCGTCTCCGCCCGCGGGCTCTACGACAACGCCGTCGAGTCGGGCGATCCCGACGCCGTGATCGCCGCCGACGCCGCCGAAGCCCAGGCCCTTTCCGACTTCCTCGCCTATGTCGTCGTCGAGGACAATCCCGAACTCACGGTCGACGATGCCTATTACGAACTGATGGATGCGATCGAGCTCACCGAAGGCATGCTGGCGGTAGCGCGGTACGACTACAACCAATCCGTCCTCGCCTACAACGTCGACGTGCGGAAATTCCCGAAGGTGCTGTACGCGTCGATGTTCGGATTCGCGGGATCCTACGAATACTGGAAGATGAACGGCGGCGCGGATGAGATTCCCGTCGTCGACTTCGAATGAATCGAATCAAGAGCGTCGTCTTTCTCGTCCTGATCGCCGTCGGGATCGTCTACCTGGTCGGATCATGCTCGAAGGACGAGTATCCCCGGCCGACGGCGGCCTATTATCTGAACGATTACGCCGACGCCCTTTCCGGAGCCGCCGAACTCTACATCGTGAACGAAGGCGAGGACCTCTACGAAGACACGCTCGACCTCACCGACGGCGGCGCCCAGATCGTCGTCGCGACCTTCCTTCTCGAGGAGGGACAATCGGCCGCCGACTACGATCGGACCGAGATCCTGCGCCAGTGGAAGATCGGCAAGAACGACATGGGCATCCTGATCCTGCTCCTCTATGAGGAGGGGGATCTTTCTCCGGTCCTCGTCGACGCCCAGATCGAGGCGGGCTATCACGTCGAGGCTTATCCGTTCGCCTACGACCTGAACGACTACCTCGACGCCGCGGACCTGTTCGAGGAGGAGATCGGCGCCTTCGAGACCGAGAAGCGGATCATGCAGGTCTACTTCAGCGTCCTCGAAGGGCTGTATCGCGACGTCTACGACACCGAATTGATCTGGGATCTCGACGACTACGACGTCGATTACGAAGTCTACTTTTCCTACGAAACCGTGGATTCCTCGCTCCCGATGAGCATCATCGCCTACCTGTTCTCGCCCTATCTCGACTGGGGATCGACGATCGGTTCGATCGCCGTCGCGGTCATCTGCTTCGGACTGCTGGGCGGCTTCGTCAAGAACATCGGCGGCGGCGGATCGTCGGGCGGCTTCGGTTTCCGCCGGCGGCGCTGATCCGCATCCATGAAAAAAGACCCTGTCGCATCGATCCGTGAGGATCGGGCGGCGGGGTCTTTGCGTCTCGTCGGATCAGGCGTCGATGCCGAGCACCATCTTGACGAGATACCCGACGAAGAAGGAGAACGCGGCGACGCCGAGCGAGATCGCGGCCATCGAGAAGAAACGCTGCTTGAAGTTGTAGTCCTTCGCGACGGAGATGTAGAAATTGAATGCGAAGATGATCAGAACCGCGGACAGGAGCATCACGCCGAGCGCGAGGAACGGGCTGAGCAGCAGGTACGGCGTGATCAGGATCGCGACGGTGATGATGTAGGCGACGCCGGTATAGATCGCCGACTTGAGCGCGTTCGGCTGGTTGTCGGCCTTCGAGGAGAGGTATTCGCTGGCTGCCATCGAGAAGCTCGCCGCGATGCCGGTGACGAGTCCGGAAAGGCTGATCAGCTGCGGCTGGCTCGAAAGCGCGAGCGTCAGGCCGGCGAGGGCGCCGGTCAATTCGACGAGCGCGTCGTTGAGGCCGAGGACCATCGAGCCGACGTAGTTGAGCCGTTCTTCGTCGAGCATGTTGATGAGGTCGTTCTCGTGGGCGTCCTCCTCTTGCGCGATGTGGGCGGCCTCGGGGACGTACCTGGCGATCTCGTCGTAGGCGACTTTCGCCCTTCCTTCGCCCTTTTCCATCATCTTCAGGGCGAACGTGTAGCCGAGCGTCCGGGCCAGAAAGGTGTACCAGCGGACGCGGCGTTTGTTCGGAACGGCTGGTTCCCCCAGAACCTTCGTCCAGATCTCGTAATGCGCCTTTTCCTGAGCGGCGATGTTCAAGAGGACTTCCTTGTTGTGGGGATCCTTCATCCGGTTGGCGATGTTCATGTAGACGTGGTGTTCGGTGATTTCACCCTTCTGGAAGAACTTCAGGGTCTTTCTGACGTTGTCGGGCATCTGGTTCATGGTTTCCTCCCTCGTGACGAATCGATTGACGGCATCATTATATCACGACGTCTTTTGAAATCAAACGGCCGCGGATGATTTGCGGGCCCTTCTCCAGTCGGATTTCGCGAGATCGGACAGAATCGAAATGTGGATCGCCGCGGCGACGGCCGCGAAGACGAAGGCCAGAAGGTTGATGACGGGATTGTATACTGTCACGGGGAACCGTTCGACGAGAATCGCGTGGAGGAGTCTTTGAACGATGACGATCGCGGCGATCGCGAGTTCGCGCCTCCCGCCCTTGATCGAGCGCGCGAGCAGGTACGCTCCGACCCCCGCCGGGAGGAGGATCGTGGTGACGAGCGTCATGGTACTGATCGCCGACGAGAACGGGGGGTACCAGGCATCCGATCCGACATTGAGCGAATAGTGGAGGATCGACGCGATCGAGGAAGTCAGGCCGAATGCCGTCGGCAGGATCGACAGGACGACGAAAAGGATGATCGCGTATCGCGGGATGTCCCCCGTCCGTCCCAGATCGACGGCGATCCAGACCGTACGGATGACCGCGAGCAGGATGGAGACGAAGGACAGGATCGACATGACGGAGAGGATCAGGATCAGGACGTACGACGGATTCGTCCGCGGCATCGCCAGGGTGACGATCGTCGAGACGAGATAGACGACGATGTGGAGAATCCAGGTTGCGATTCCGAATGTCATGACGCCGCCGCCAAGCAACGGCTGTCGGGCTTCCTGTTTCAAAGTTGCGTCGTTGTACGTGATGTCCATGAGTCGGCCTCCATGAGGGAACCTCGATTAAGCATGATTCCATCATAGAGTAAACGCCGGTGAATGTCAATGCCATTATAGGCCATAATCCCGACCGAAGAACCCATCCTTGCGGTGAATCCTGTTGAAAACATCACACCCAAGTTATATATTATGTATAACGCTTTCATCCGATTCGTCAATTTCACTTCCGATCCGCTGACCCATTTTGCGGAGAAAATGTGAAAAATGACGATTTGAACTTCGAACCAAGTCAATCGGTGAATTCGTATGATATAATCTGCACAGACAAGGACGGGTCGAACGATGACATTCAAAGAACGGATCCTGCATCAACTGCTCGCGGCGTATTACCGCCCCCGCTATCGATTCCAATACAGGTTCACCGATTTCGATCCCAAGCGTCAGGATCCGTACATCCTTGTAGGGAACCACACCTGTCTGCTCGATGGGCAGTTTCACAGCATGCCGCTCGACAAGTACCCGTATCCCGTCATCAATTCGTTCGTCTTCTCGAACGGGTTCATGAACTTCGTGTTGAGGAAACTGATTACATCGATTCCGAAACGGAAGGGACAGATGGACGTCACGACCATTCGGGCGATCATGGAGACGCTCAAGAACGGCCGCGGCGTCATGATCTTTCCGGAAGGGAATTCGTCCTATTTCGGGAAAGAGAGCCCGATCATGCCGGGCACTGCGAAATTTCTGAAGAAGATGAAGAAGGACGTCGTCTTCTGCAAGACGCAGGGCGGCTATCTGAGTCGCCCGCGATGGTCGGACAAGGGGATTCCGAATGGGCTGTTCGACGTCCATTACTATACGCTCTTCACCTCCGACCAGCTCGAGACGATGACCGTCGAGGAGATCGACGTCCGGCTCGCCGAGGAGATGCGCTTTAACGATTTCGACTGGAATCGCGAGCAGCGCCATCGCTATGTCGGCAAGCATCGCGCCGTCGGCGTCGAACGGTTCGTCTACGTCTGCCCGAAATGCGGCGGGTGGCAGACGCTTTCCGGACGCGGCTCCGCCATCCATTGCGCCAAATGCGGCGAAATCGCCCGCTTCAACGAGTACAGCCTGATCGAAGGGCTGCCGTTCGACAATCTCGTCGACTGGGACCGTCTTCAGAAAACGAAGCTTCCCGAGATCGTCAAGACCCAGCTTCGCTCTTCGGGAGAGATGTACGACGTGGATACGGCCACCTACCGGAAGAAGTCGCTCGGCAGGATGTCGGTTTCGCTTTGGAACAACATCCTCCGCATCTGGAACAAGCGCCGCCGCTACGACATCCCGCTCGCCGAGATCGCCGGACTGGTCCTGACCCGAAAGGACGAACTGTCCTTCGACGTCGGCGAGAAGACCTACTTCTTCAAGTTCAAGGATCCGATGCTTTTCCTCGACGCCATCAATCTACTCAAAGGAGCCGCGTGACATGGACAAATGGAACGTTCTGATTTACCTGATTCTGATCGGCATTCTGCTTTTCGTCGGCAAGATCGTCAAGACGAAGGTTCCCGTCATCAACAAGATCGTCCTTCCGACGGCCCTCATGGGCGGCATCATCGGCCTCGCGGTCTCGCTCATCGTGAACGCGATCTGGCCGTCGGTCAATCTGATCAACACCGACGTGATGGAGGCGATCGTGTATCACGCCCTCGCGCTCGGCTTCATCTCGCTCTCGCTCAAAAAACCCGACAAGAAGAACGAGCAGAAGCGCAAGCTCTGGTCGACGGGCATGATCATCACCAGCACCTACGCCCTTCAGGGATTCCTCGGCGTGCTTCTGGTGATGCTCTTCTGGGGGGACAAGTTCATCGGCTCCGGCATCCTTCTCGCCCTCGGCTTCGGCCAGGGACCCGGACTCGCGATCAGCTTCGGCAACATGTGGAACGACTTCCTCGGCGGCAACGGCGCCTCGCTCGGCGCCTCGTACGCCTTCCTCGGCTTCCTCTGGGGCGGCATCGTCGGCGTCGTCGCGATCAATCTCCTCGCCCGCAGAAAAGGGTTCGTCAAACCCACCCAATATGACGACAGGTCGGTCCAGAAGACGACGATCGAGATCGATACCGTGAAGGAAGTCAGCACTCTCGACGGCCTGACCGTGCAGATCGTCATCATCTCGATCATCTACGGTCTCGTCTGGCTCACCCTGTACGTGTTCAACCTGATCCTGAAACCCGAACTGGGCGGCATCGGCAGAACCGTCTACAACCTGATGGAGGGCTTCAACTTCATCATCGGCATCGGCTATGCGGTCCTGTACCGCCTGATCCTCAAGGCGGTCCAGAAGAAGCGTCCGCAGGTCGATCTGATCACGAACAACTATCTGCTTTCCAACATCAGCTCCACCTGCTTCAACTACATGATCGCCGGATCGGTGCTCACGATCACCGCGAGCTTCCTCTCCGAGTACGGCTGGCTTTTACTCGTCGTCACGACGATCGGCGGCATCACCACGTTCTTCTACACCCGGTTCATCACGAACCGCGTCTACACCCAGCACAAGGACGAGTACTTCATCGCCCTGTACGGGATGCTGACGGGCGTCGCGTCGACCGGCATCGCCCTGCTGAAGGGCCTCGACCGAAACCTCGAGACCCCGGTCGCCGAGGAGCTCGTGCTCGGATCAGGGACCGCGATCACGATCGCCCTCCCGCTGTTCGCGATCCTGATGGTGCCGCAGATGGGGTACGGTACCGCGAACGAAGTGCTCTACAACTGGATCACGCTGCTCGGCTGTCTTGGCTATTCGCTCGTGGTGTTCGTCATCCTGATGATCCGTTCGCGCAAGAAAGTCGCCTATAAGAACCAATGAACCGAGTCGGGCCATGCGCCCGACTCTTTTTTTGAGGGTTGTTTTTGCGGACGGTTGGCGGTATAATGGCGGTTGCATGTATTTCAATCTTGGAGGATCGTCATGGTTTTCGACTTTTTGGGGCTTGAGAACGCCTCGCCCGAGGTCTTCGGACCGAAACACATCACCGGCATGCTCGTCGCCTTCGCCGTCATCGCCGCGCTTCTCGTCCTGCTCTTCACCGTCTTCCGGAAACACGATCACGGTCGGGTGCTGAAGATCACCGCGATCTTCCTTCTGTTCCTGGAAGCCTGCAAGTACACCTATGCCTTCGTCGTCTACGGGTATTTCCCGCTCCACTTCATTCCGATGCAGCTGTGCAGCTTTTCGCTGTATCTGATGCCGATCATCGCTTTTTCGAAGGGAACGGTCCGTCGGTTCTTCCTGCCGACGACCTTCGCCGTCAGTCTGCTCGCCGGATTGATTACGCTCGCCTATCCCGCGACCGTACTCGGAGGCCCATATGGCTGGGAGATGATCACCGAGAACATCCTGCCCTACATCAGCTTCGCCTATCATGGCACGATGATCTTCTTCTCGCTTTACCTGCTGTTCTCCCGCGAGTACCAGCCGGAAGCGAAAGACTATCCGATCGCCTACGGCACGCTGATCAGTTTCGGGCTGATGGCGATCGTCACGAACGCCATGTTCGACACCGACATGATGTTCCTGAACACCGGGAACGGCAGTCCGTTCCAGTTCATTCTGACCGACATGGGCAGAGGCGTGTACATGGTCTTCATGTTCGCGATCGCCGCCATCCTGCTCCTGTTCCCGTTTTTGCCGTCGCTGATCCGCAAGGCGTTCGCCGCCGGCAGAGTCCAAACGAAAGCAACCGCCAAAGATTAGTCCTTCGGGACTGATTTTTTTATCCGCCGCCACGGTTTCGGGTTATAATGAAAGCGGCACGACAAGCCGACGGAGGATGAGACGATGCAGAACGAAATCAAGGAGAGAGTTCCGCTGTTCGACGCGTCCGGGCACCTAGCGAATCCCGGATTCGCAAAGCGGATGATGTTCGAGTATGCCCGGAAGGACGTGAAGGCGTCCTCGTGGCGCATCAAGGAATGGGATTATTACGCCGTCCTGACGGACGACTTCGGATTCTCCTGCACGATCGCCGACTTGAGCTACAGTTCGCTCGTGAGCGCGAACTTCTTCGACTTCAGGACCGGCGCATATCTCGCCAAGAGCAAGATCGGATGGTTCACCTTCGGAAAGCTCGGACTCCCCGCCTCGTCCGCGGCCGGCAGCGTCGGCTATCACGACAAGCAGTTCGATTTCGACTTCGTCCGCGACGAACGCGGACGAAGGCTTCACTGCCTGATCCGGTCCTTCTCCGCCGAGGGCGACCTCGAGGCCGACATCCGCCTCGAAGCCCCCGACGACGACTCGATGGTGATCGCAACCCCGTGGCAGACGAAGAAGCCGCGGTTCTACCTGAACCAGAAGATCAACTGCATGCCGGCGACGGGAACCGTGAAGATCGGCGATACCGTGCGCACCTATCCTGCCGGCGCCTCCTGGGGCGTCCTCGACTGGGGCCGTGGCGCCTGGACCTACAAGAACACCTGGTATTGGGGAAGCGCCTCCGGCCTGGCGGCGGGCATGCGCTTCGGCTTCAACATCGGCTACGGTTTCGGCGACACGTCGAAGGCGTCCGAGAACATGATGTTCTTCGACGGGAAGGCCCACAAGCTCGACCAGGTGACGTTCCGCCTGGACGAGACGGACGTCACGAAACCGTGGACCTTCACGTCCAACGACGGCCGCTTCGAACTGACGATGACGCCGATCCTCGACCGGCAGGACGACATCAATTTCGTCATCATCAAGAATCTTGGCCATCAGGTGTTCGGCCGGTATTCGGGCTGGGTCGTGCTCGACGACGGCTCGCGCCTCGAAGTGAAGGATCTGCTCGGCTTTGCCGAAAAGATCACGAATCATTACTGAGGAGGTTCACCATGAACGACAGGGAAATCTACGAAGCGATCCTCGACGACGACAACGTCGCCAACATCCTCATGACCGACGACGACGGCCGCGTCTTCGAAATGGCGCAGCTCGGCACGATGCCGATGCACGACGTCGTCTACGGCATCCTCGAACTGCTCAAGATCGACGGCAGGGACGTCACCGAAGAGGAAGCCGGGCTGGTCATGCTCGAACTCGACTGCGACGACGACGGCGAGGTCTATGTCTCCACGGTCGAAGACGACGACCTCTTCGACGAGGTCCTCGAGGCATTCAACGCGCTGCCCGAAGAATGAGGAGACGCCCCCATGAAGAGGGGGGCATGCCAGAACGGAACCATCATACAGGAAAGCGGGGACATCCATGGATTTCAAGGAAAAGGCGAAGGAAATCAGAAGGTCGATCATAAATATGATCGGCCACCTCGGCGTCGGGCATATCGGCGGATCGCTCTCGATCGTCGACGCGCTCGTCGTCCTCTACTACAAGCACATGCGGATCGATCCGCGGAATCCCAAACTCGAGGGCCGCGATCGTTGCATCATCTCCAAAGGCCACAGCGGGCCGGCACTCTACGCCGTACTCGCCGACAAGGGTTATTTCGACAAGGCGCTGCTCTTGACGCTGAATCAGCCGGGAACGAAGCTGCCGAGCCATTGCGACATGAACCTGACGCCCGGCGTCGACATGACCACGGGGTCGCTCGCGCAGGGCTTTTCGGCCGCCGTCGGCGCCGCCAAGGCGTCGAAGATCGTCGGCGACGGAGCGCGGATCTACACCATCATCGGCGACGGCGAGTCGCAGGAAGGCCAGGTCTGGGAAGCCGGGATGTTCGCCGCGAACGCCGGTCTTAACAACCTGATCGCCTTCACCGACGACAACCGCTGCCAGATCGACGGGGACACCGACGCGATCAATCGCGTCGAACCTCTAGTCGACAAATGGGCTGCCTTCGGCTGGAACGTGATCGACGTGAAGGACGGCCACGACGTCGACGCGATCGACCGCGCCGTCGTCATGGCGAAGCGTTCGCGCAAGCGCCCGACGATGATCATCCTCCATACGATCAAGGGCAAGGGCGTCTCGTTCATCGAGGCGATGGGCTACCCGAACCACAATTTCAACATTTCCAAAGAGCAGGTCGCGGCCGCTCTCAAGGAACTGGAGTAGGGTGATCGGAATGTACGAGAACATGGAAATGCGCCAGGCCTTCGCCCTGGAACTCGACAAGTACATGGCCGCCGACAAGCGCATCTGCGTCGTCGATGCCGACCTCTCCAAGGCCAACGGCCGCGCCCCGCTGCACAAGAAGTATCCCGACCGCGCCTTCAACGTCGGCGTCGCCGAGGCCAACATGATCGGCGTCTGCGCCGGCCTCTCGTCCTATGGGATGATCCCGTTCGCGTCGTCGTTCACCCCGTTCGCGACCCGGCGCGTCTGCGATCAGATCGCGATCAGCTGCGCCTACGCCAAGCAGAACGTCAAGATCATCGGATCCGACCCCGGGCTGTCGGCCGAATTCAACGGCGGAACGCACATGTCGGTCGAGGACATCGGCGTCGTCCGGAGCATCCCCGAAGTGGTGATCTTCGAACCCGTCGACAACACCCAGCTGGTCAAGGCGCTCCCGCAGATCATCGCCCATCGCGGCGTCGTCTACATCCGCATGTGGCGGAAGGTCACCCCCGACGTCTTCAGGGACGACTACGTCTTCGACCTGTTCAAGGCGGACGTCGTCAGGGAGGGTTCCGACGTCACGATCTTCTGTTCGGGAATGATGGTCGACAAGTCCCTCAAGGCGCGCGCGATCCTCGCCGCCGAAGGAATCGATGCGGAGGTCGTCAACGTCCACACGATCAAGCCGATCGATCGCGAGACGGTCGTGAAATCGGTCCGCAAGACCCGTTGCGCCGTCTCCGCGGAGAACCACAACGTCGTCGGCGGCCTGTATTCGGCGCTCGCCGAGGCGATCGTCGCCGAATGCCCCGTGCCGATGGAGGCCATCGGCATCCAGGACCGGTTCGGGCAGGTCGGGAAGCTCGCCTATCTCGTCCCCGAATACGGGATGACGGAAGCCGACATCGCGGCTGCCGCGCGACGCGCGATTTCGCGCAAATAGAAGTCAAAATCGCGACGGGATGTATCCCCGACTCCGATTTTGTGTTATGATAGTCGATGGAATCCGAGAAAAGACGACAAAGGAGAGAATCCATGAACATCTTCTATTGCAAGCACTGCAAGCGCATCGTCTATACGTACTATGGTGGCGGGACCCTGACCTGCTGCGGCGAAGAGATGACCCTGCTTCAACCGAAGACCACCGATCTGGGAAACGAGAAGCATCTCCCCGTCGTGGAGCGGCTGTCGCCGGACCAGATCAAGGTCACGGTCGGCAGCGTCCTTCATCCGATGACTCCCGAACACTACATCCAGTGGATCTTCGTCGCCCAGGACCATGCGTTCCAGATCAAGACCTTCGAACCGGGAGAGCATCCGGCGAAAACTTTCGCCGTCGAACCCGGCAAGGAAGTCAAGGTCTTCGAGTTCTGCAACCTGCACGGGCTCTGGGTCACGGAGCTGAAATGATCGGGATCGACGAAAGCGAAGGCAGCGACGGTTCGCGTTGAACCGCCGCTTTTCAGATGCAAGACGGTCCGGGCTGCGACGCCCGGATGCATGAGAGGTGTGGGAGCCAATGGCATTGATCGATTTTCTCAAATACGTTTTCCTGGGCATCGTCCAGGGATTCACCGAAGTCCTTCCGGTCTCCTCGAGCGGGCACGTCGAACTGTTCGTATCCCTGCTCGGCATCGACATCGACGAGAACCTGCTGTTCCAGATCGTCATCAACACCGGTTCGCTCCTCGCCTTCCTCGCCATCTTCGCGAAGGACATCGTGCGACTGGTCGTCGACACGGTCGAGTTCGTCTTCGTTCCCTCGCGCCGCGAGGATGCGCGTGAAGGCTTCCTGTTCACCGCGAAGCTCGTCATCGCCTCGATTCCCGCCGCTCTCGTCGGTTTCCTCCTGAAGGATGCGATCGACGCGGCGCTCGGGACCTACGGGACGCTGCTTTCGGGCATCGGCCTGCTTCTGACCGCGACCATTTTGCTTATGACTTCGTCGTTCCGGATCCGACGCGGACGCACCGGCTTCTCGTTCGTCGACGCCGCCCTGATCGGGACGGCCCAGGCCTTCGCGCTGATCCCCGGCATATCGCGTTCCGGCACCACCACCGCGACCGCCATCCGGCGCGGCATCGGTCTGGAGACGGCCCTCCGCTTCAGTTTCATGATGTACATTCCGGTCTCCGTCGGATCGCTCCTGTTCGCCGTTCTCGATTTTCTCGAAACGCCGGAATCCATGCCTGACGCCCTGACGATCTCGAGCTATGTCGTCGCCTGCGCCGCCGCGGCCGTCGCGACGTTCATCGCCTACCGCCTCGTCTTCAACGCCTTCAAATCGGGACGACTCCGCCTCTTCAGCACGTGGTGCTTCGCCGCCGGCGCCCTGTCCCTGCTCCTGTTCATCATCCACCGCTAGTGTTCCTGACCCCTTGAAAGGAGTCGACAACCATGGACTTCAGCGTTCTCGACCTGCTCAAATACATCCTCCTCGGCATCGTCCAGGGAATCACCGAAGTCCTGCCGATCTCTTCCTCGGGACATGTGGCGATCGCCCAGACGTTGTTTTCGATCGACACCGACCAGGGCATGCTGTTCCTGATCGTCGTCAACGTCGGCTCGCTCGTCGCGATCGTGATCCATTTCCGGAAGACCATCGGCCGGCTGATCGTCGGCTTCGTCAGGTACGTCATCCGGCCGGCTGATCGCGCGCTCTATGCCTCGGAATTCCACTATTGCATGAAGATCGCGCTCGCTTCGATTCCGCTCGGACTCATCGGTCTCACCCTGAAATCGCGGATCGAAACGGTCTACGCCGAATTCCCGATGATCATCGTCGGTCTCGGCCTGCTCGCGACTGCGACCGCGCTGTACCTCGTCCGCAACGCCTCCTACCATAACGGACGACAGGAAGTGACGTACCGGGATGCGACCTACATCGGTCTCGCGCAGATGTTCGCGATACTCCCGGGTCTGTCCCGCAGCGGCAGCACGACCTCGTCGGCCCTCGGACGAAAGCTGTCGATGGAGACGGCGCTGATCTTCTCGTTCATGATCTACATTCCCGCGTCCATCGGATCGTCGCTGTATTACGGACTCGAGATCGCCGCCGATCCGACGACCCTCGGGTTCGATCCCGGCGACGTGCATCAGTATCTGTATTATGCGGTCGCGCTCGCCGCCAGTCTGATCGCGACGCGTTTCTCACTCAAGTTCATCTTCCGGCTCTTCCGCGCCGGGAAGCTCGTCTATTTCAGCGTCTACACCTTCGTGCTCGGCATGGTCGCGTTCATCGCCGGCCTGATGACCTTCTGAGCGGAGAAATCGCGATTCGTTGCCTTTTCGCCGATCCCGGCGTATAATGAAAACACCCAAGGTCAACATGCGCAACCCAAAGGAGAAACCCCAACATGGATGAATTCAAGCAAGTCGAAGCCCCCGTCGAAGAGGGAATCACGCTCGCGGAACTGGTCCGGATCGTGTGGAACAACATCACGATCGTCTTCCTGACCACGCTCTGGGTGACCGTCATCGGCATCGTCTACACGTTCGTCATCGTCAATCCGAAATACACGGCCGAGACCACGCTGATGGTCCAGGTCGACATTTCTGCGACCGTCACGAGCGAGCAGTCCGCCATCACCATCGCGCAGAACCTGATCGCCACGTACAAGGCGTTCGTCGTCTCCGACAAGGTCCTCAATACCGTCATCGCGGACATCCCCGAACTCGAAGGGGTCAGTCCCGGGAGCTTGAAGGAATCCATTTCGGTCAGCACCACGACATCGGTCCTGATCATCTATATCGAGGTCGTGAACGAGAATCCCGAACTCGCGTCCCGGATCGCCAACCAGCTGGTGGACAATTCGATCGCGATCGCCAATGAACTCGTCGACGACGGCACCGGCAACCTCGAACCCGCATATACGCTGTTGGCGAACAAGCTCCGCACGCTCGATGTCGCCATCGTTCCGACGGCCGCCTCCTCGCCGAACAAGGTCCTGAACGTCGTCATCTCCTTCCTCGTCGGCGGCATCCTGTCGCTCGGCATCATCTTCGTCAAGGAACTCTTCAACAACAAGTTCCAGAGCACGCAGGATATGGAACGCTACCTGAACATCAACGTGATCGCCGCCGTCCCCGGCTCGATCAAGGAACGGAAGCTGGTGGACTAGATGGAATTCTTCGAATACAAGAACGTCGTCATCGAGAATCCGAATTCCTCCGAGGCCGAGGCGTACCGCAAGCTTGAACTGAACATCGCCCTCGCCGGCCTCGACCACCGCATCCAGGTGATCCAGTGCACCTCCGCCACCCCCGAAGACGGGAAGACCACGACCTCGATCAACCTCGCCGCCGTCTACGCCGAGAAGGGCAAGAAGGTCATCATCCTCGACTTCGACCTGCGCCGTCCGAAGATCCACCGAGCCTTCCATCAGCCCAACGACCGCGGCTTCTACGACTACGTGATGGAGAATGCCGACTACCACGACCTGATCGTGCACGACGAATCGAAGATCGACGTGCTCCTCTCGGGCAAGCACATCTCCTTCCCCCACATCGCGCTGTCCTCGGCCCGGACCTCGCAGCTGATCGAATCGCTGCGCACCGAATACGACTACATCGTGATCGACACTCCGCCGGTCCTGTCCGTCACCGATCCCGTCATCGTCGCCAGACTGGTCGACGGCGTCGTCTACGTCGCCGCCTACAACAAGACCCGGAAGGACGATTCGCGCGAAGGTCTCCGCATTCTCCGATCGAACAACATCAACGTGATCGGCGGCGTCCTCGCCAACATCGACGTCCGGAAGACCAAGCACTACGGCTATCACGGCTACTATTACTACGGCTCCGACGACAAGAAGACGGGCAAGTAAAGGAGCGTGACCGGCATGATCGACGTCCACGCGCATGTTCTCCCGTTCGTCGACGACGGCTCGCCCGACGTCGAATCGTCGCTCGCGATGCTTCGGGAACAGGCGTCGCAGGGCGTGACCGTGCAGTTTCTGACGCCTCACTACTATCCGTTCCGCGGGTATGTCCGTACCGCCGCGGACAACCGTGCCGTCTTCGCGGATTTCGTCAAGGCCGCCGAAGGCATCGGCGTCCGGCTGATCCTCGGCAACGAGATCTACTATACGATCGAAACCCTCCGCGATCTCCGAAACGGGACCGTGATCCCGCTCGGGACCTCTCGTCACGTGCTCGTCGAATTCTCGATGGCCAAGGAAGAGGAGGACATCGCCGAGGCGATCCACAATCTCAAGTCGATCGGGTACGTCCCGATCGTCGCCCACCCGGAGCGCTATCCCTACCTCGGCGAAGTCTCCGATTTCGAGATCATCCGACGGATGGGCGGGCTGATCCAGTTGAACGCCGCCTCCCTCCTCGGCAAGTACGGGACCACGATCCAGAAATTCTGTTTCCGACTCCTGAAGCTCGGACTCGTCGATTTCGTCGCCTCCGACATCCACAAGTTCCGCAAGCATGACCTGGCGGAAGCGTACGCCCTCGTCTTGAAGAAACTCGGTCAGACGGTTGCGGACCGCGTCTTCGCAAATACCCGCGTTCTCGTTTGAAACGTCCCGCTGCGGCGGGATTTTTCATGAAAACCGTCGGAATCCGAATAATTCCGTCGCAAAAATCACAAAAAACACATAGTGGACGGATATAATGAAAGCGTGGAGTCGGGATCGTCCTTTCTCCATACTCCCCCTATCGATGAAATCCAAATCGATCCCGAGATCCCAGATCATCGCGCGGCGGTCCGACGTTTCGGATGCGCCGGACCGCGCGCCCTCCACGCCCCCAGGACTTGTTCAAGTCTTTTATTTTCGAAGGATGTGTGATGAATAGATGAAAAACATGAATGTTTTAGTTGCGGACGATGAGTTCCGCATCCGGAAACTGCTGGCCGAATTCCTGGTTCGCGAGGGGTATCGCGTGATCGAAGCGGAGGATGGCGAACAGGCCATCGACCAGGTCTTCAACGCCAAGTCGAAGATCGACCTGGTGATCCTCGACGTGATGATGCCGAAATACGACGGCTGGTTCGTGCTCGAGCGGATCCGCGAGTTCTCGACCGTTCCGGTCGTGATGCTCACCGCGCGGAGCGACGAATACGACCAGCTCAAGGGATTCAAGCTGGGCGCGGACGATTACGTCACGAAGCCCTTTTCGCCGTCGGTCCTGATGGCCCGGATCAACAAGCTGATCCGTCGCGAGAAGGTCGAGGTCGACGAACTCAAGTTCGGCGCGATCCGGATGTCGCTCGCATCGCGCGAGGTCTTCGTGCATGGCGGCAAGATCGAACTGACGCCGAAGGAGTTCGAACTGCTCAAGTTCTTCATCGACAACAAGGGCATCGCGCTTTCCCGCGACAAGATCCTGAACGCCGTCTGGAACTACGACTACTTCGGCGACCTGAGGACCGTCGACACGCACATCAAGCAGCTGCGCGCCAAACTCGGCACCGCCGCGTCCTACATCTCGACGGTCCGGAGCATCGGCTACCGCTTGGACATCGAGAATGAGAACCTCGATTAGAAGCCGCCTCTTCCTCATCATCTACGGGATCGTGCTGGCGTTCATCGCCGGCCTCATCCTGCTCAACACGGTCTTTCTCGAAGGTTTCTACACGAGCAGCCGGCAGCGGACCCTGATCGCCGCGTTCTCCGAACTGCAGGCGGTCTCGCTGACGGAAACGGGTCTTGTCGCGACCGTGAGGGAAATCGAGAGTTCCTACAACATCGGGGTCCAGATTCTGAAGCAGACCGGCGTCGACCCGGGCACGCCGGGCGAGTCCGGTCTGCCGCTGTCCGCCATGTACGACCGCATCTACGGCGACTCGTACGCGATCCGCGACGGCGTCATCGCCGCCATCATGCGCCAGTTCAACGATGCGGAAGAAAGCGGATTCGAATCCGTGACCGTCTCCGACGACGTATCGTACGTCGCCTACATGACCGAGATCGTGATGGCGTTCGCCGGCGACGCACCGGAAAATCCCCGCCTGCTCGCGCTCTGCGTCGGCCAACTCCAGAACGACGGCCGCTACGTCTATTACATCCTGACCGTGACGATCCAGTCGATCCAGGACTCGATCGGCATCTTCAACACCTTCACCGTCATCATCGCCGCGGTCTTCATGGTGGCTTCCGGTGTCGCCGTCGCCGTCTTCAGCAAACGCTTCACCCAGCCGATCCTGCAGATGAACGCGGTCACCCAGGACCTCGCCGCGCAGGACTTCTCGAAGAAGGTCGCGCTGTCGACGAAGGACGAACTCGGCGATCTCGGGGTCTCGATCAACAAGATGTCAGAGCAGCTCGAGACGTCGATCCGCGACCTCAAGCGCGCCAACCAGCAGCTCGCCGACGACATCGAACTGAAGACGCGCATCGACACGATGCGCAAGGAGTTCATCGCCAACGCATCGCACGAACTGAAGACGCCGATCTCGCTCATCCTCGGATATTCGGAGGCGCTCAAGCTGCCGGGTCTCGACCAGCTCACCATCGAAGAGTACCTCGACATCATCATCGACGAGTCCAACAAGATGAACAAGCTGGTGATGTCGCTTCTCAAGATCAGCCAGCTCGAGAGCGGATTCCAGCAGTACAGCGTCGAACCGTTCGCCGTCCGGGGGCTGGTCGAGGAGACCCTCAAGCCGTTCTCGATCAAGTTCGCCGAGAAGGGCGCGACCGTCGAAGTCGACTGCGACGACCTCGAGGCCGTCTCCGACTACGATGCGATCCAGACGGTCTTCGGAAATTACCTGTCCAACGCCCTGAACCACGTCGACGGCGCCAAGCGGATCCGCGTTTCCGTCAAGCCGGATCCCGCCGGAAGGATCCGCGTCGAGGTGTTCAACACCGGCAAGGGCATTCCCGAAGAGTCCATGACGCGCATCTGGGAAAGCTTCTACAAGGTCGACAAGGCAAGGACCCGCGCCTATGGCGGGCAGGGTCTGGGGCTCTCGATCGTCCGCATCCTGCTCGAGAACCTGCATTCCGCATACGGCGTCGAGAATCGGGACGACGGCGTGCTGTTCTGGTTCGACCTGCCGCCCGCTCCCTCCGAACAATGATCCGCCGCGCCCACCCCGGGCGCGGTTTCGTTTTTTCCCGTTTCCGATGAAAGCAGTCCGTTTCATCGACAAAGGTCGGCGGGTCTCCTTGTATTTGCATCCCGCCTATGATAAAATCTATCGGTAATGGAGTCATCGGAAGGAGGCGGTCCCGCGTGAAGAAAGGCAAATCGATCCCGATCGGCGAATACATGAAGAACATCCGGATCGTCCAGTTCATGGTGGCCGACGCGGTCTCCGTCGCCTTCACATACGCGCTCGCGATCGTCGCCATGATCCTGCCGCCGTTCTCCGCCGGCATCGGTCCCGACCAGGTCCGGACCTCGCTCATCGTCCTTCCGATCATCGTCGTCTTCAAGCTCGTGATCTATTATTTCGCCGATCTCTACAAGCTCGTGCTCGAGAACGTCGGGCTCGACGAGATCTTCCGGATCTTCATCGCCGTGATCGTCACCGACCTGGCGATCTTCCTGTTCTTCTTCGCCATCCGGAACTTCTTCTTCATCCCCGACCTCCTCTTCATCTTCACCGCCGTGTTCGAGGCGATCCTGCTTTCGGGAACGCGCATGCTCAAACGGATTCTGCGCTATCTCGCCTACAAGCAGAAGCCGCACGGGGGACGCCGCACCCTGCTCGTCGGCGCAGGGGCCGGCGGCAAGCTCGTCTGCGACGAGTTGCGCAACAACGACACCCTCTCCAACTATCCGATCGCGTTCGTCGACGACGACCCGATGAAGATCGGCAAGATCATGTCCGGCCTGCCGGTGTACGGTCCCGTCGCGAAGGTCCCCGAACTGATCGACGAACTGAAGATCGAAGAGGTCATCATCTCGATCGCCAACATCGATTCGGAACGTTTCCAGGAGATCATCAAGATCATCGCCGAACGTCCCGTCAAGATCAAGCGCCTCCCGAAGTTCAAGGAACTGAAGAAAGAGTCGCCGAAGACGCTCCTCGAAGTCAACGTCGAGGACCTCCTCTCGCGCGACGTGATCGATCTCGACGCCCCCGGCATCCGCGAATTCATCCAAGGCAAGCGGGTCATGGTCACCGGCGCCGGCGGATCGATCGGCTCCGAACTGGTGCGCCAGATCGTCGCGTACGAACCGGCCGAGATCATGCTCGTCGACATCTATGAGAACGGCGTCTACGATCTCCAGATGGAACTCAACCGCCATTTCGCCGAAGAGGGCGTGGTCCCCGTCAAGCGTTCCGTCCTGATCGCTTCGGTCTACAACTACGATCGCATGAAGGCGATCTTCGGACGCTTCCGACCGGAGCTCGTCTTCCACGCGGCCGCCTACAAGCATGTCCCGTTGATGGAGGACTCCGCCGTCGAGGCGGTCCGCACGAACGTCCTCGGCACCTTCAACGTCGCCCGTCTGTGCCACGAGTTCAAGGTCCGCAAGATGGTTCTCGTCTCCTCCGACAAGGCCGTCCGGCCGACGAACGTGATGGGCGCGACCAAGCGCTTCGCCGAGATGGTCCTGCAGCACTGGGGAGAGAAGTCGACGACGAAATACTCCGCCGTCCGGTTCGGAAACGTGCTCGGTTCCAACGGATCGGTGGTGCCGCTCTTCAAGCGCCAGATCGAGGCCGGCGGTCCCGTCACCGTAACCGACCGCAACATCATCCGCTACTTCATGACGATCCCCGAGGCCGTCGGCCTCATCCTCCAGTCCGCCACCTACGCGAACGGCGGCGAGATCTTCATCCTCGACATGGGCGAACCGGTCCGGATCATCGACCTCGCCGAGAAGATGATCATGCTTTCGGGAAGACGACCCTACATCGACATCGACATCAAGATCACCGGTCTTCGCCCGGGCGAGAAGCTCTTCGAAGAACTCCTCGTGGACAAGTCGAAGGACCACATCTCGACGGCGAATCGGAAGATCTTCATCGAACGCGCCCAGGATCCCGAGGACATCGATGCGGACATCGAATTCATCCGTTCGGCGTTCGAGGGTCTCGACAACCTCGAGATCAAGGAGATGGTCCATCGGTTCGTTCCCACCTATACCATCAAGGATTAACACGCCGTCGGCGTGTTTTTTTTGACTCGATTTGATATAATGAAGAAGGGTGAGACCATGGAGAAAGCCAATATCCTCAAAGTCGGCGAAACCATCCGGCTCGAGATCAAGAAGCAAGGCATCAACGGCGAAGGCATCGGCTATCACGAACAGCTCGCCGTGTTCGTGCCCGGCGCGCTCGCGCAGGAACTCGTCGACGCCGAGATCGTGGCGACGAAGCCGGGATTCGCGATCGGCCGGCTCGCGACCATCGTCAAACCCTCGCCGCGACGGGTGGTTCCGCCATGCCCATACTACGAGAAGTGCGGGGGCTGCCAGACGCAGCATCTCCAATATCAGGAGCAGCTGAAGAGCAAGCGCCATCTTCTGCGTCAGTCGCTGAAACGTTACACGACCCTCGATCCCGACCGGATCGACATCCGGAAGACGATCGGGATGAAGGATCCCTTCGGCTATCGGAACAAGTCGCAGATGCCGTTCTCGAACACCAATTTCGGCCTGTCGCTCGGCCTGTATGAAGCCAACACGAACCATTTCGTCCAGGTCGACGAGTGCATCGTCCAGGATCCCGTCGTCAACCACGTGAACCGCGCCGTGCTCGAGATCCTGGCCGAGGCGAAGTACGTCGCCCACGACCACATGAACAAGGAAGGCATCCTCCTCAACCTCGTCACCCGCCACATGGCCTCGACCGGAGCGGTCCAGGTCGCGATCGTGGTGACCGAGAAGCCGGAGGGGATATCCGCCGTCGCCGCACGGATCATGAACGGTCTGCCCGAGGTCAAGTCGGTGTTCCTTTCGGTCAACGCCGCGAAGAACCCATCGATGTTCGGACACACGATCGAACTCCTCCAGGGCGTTCCCCAGATCGAGGAGCGGATCGGCGACCTCGTCTTCAAACTCTCTCCCGACGCGTTCCACCAGCTCAACACGACGCAGATGCTCGTGCTTTACGAAGAGATCCGCAAGGCCGCGGCCCTGACCGGTAAGGAAACGGTCCTGGACTGCTATTCTGGCATCGGCATCACGACGATCATGCTTGCGGCGTCCGCCGCCCAGGTCATCGGGGTCGACTACGCGGAATCGTCCGTGCGCGACGCCAAGCAGAACGCCCAGCTGAATCGCGTCAAGAACGTCTCGTTCGTCCAGGATCGGGTCGAACGCGCGCTTCCGCTCCTGCTTGCGAAGAAGGGCGTGCCCGACGTGATCGTCTTCGATCCGCCGCGGACCGGCATCGACGACGCCGTGATCGCGGAGGTCGTCAAGGCGAAGGCGCCTCGTCTCGTCTACGTCTCATGCAACCCGTCCACCCTCGCCAAGAACCTCCACGACCTCGAACCCTACTACGACATCTCCTACATCCAGCCGATCGACATGTTCCCGCATACGGCGGGCGTCGAATCGCTCACGCTTCTGTTAAGAAAGAACGCCTAGGACGTCTCGTCCGCAAGAACACGCCCCATCCCACCAAGGAGGAACATCATGAAGACCGATCTTGAACTCGCCCAGAAGGCCAAACTGAAGAACATCGCCACGATCGCCGCCAAGATCGGGCTGAAACCGTCCGATCTGGAATCCTACGGTCGTACCAAGGCCAAGATCTCCTTCGACGCGATCGAATCACCCCGCTTCGACCGCCGGGGCAAGATCATCCTCGTGACCGCGATCACCCCGACGCCCGCGGGCGAAGGCAAGACGACCACCACGATCGGTCTTTCCGATGCGATCAACCGACTCGGCCGCAAGGCGATCGTCTGTCTCCGCGAACCATCGCTCGGACCGGTCATGGGCGTCAAGGGCGGCGCCACCGGCGGCGGCCGCGCCCAGGTGCTGCCGATGGAGGACATCAACCTGCACTTCACCGGCGACATCCACGCCGTCGGCGCCGCGAACAACCTGATCGCCGCCGTCATCGACAACCATCTGTTCCAGGGAAACGCCCTCGGGATCGATCCCGCGACGATCACGTGGAAGCGCGCCATGGACATGAACGACCGCGCCCTGCGCCAGATCCGCGTCGGTCTCTCCTCGGCGAAGGAAACGCCGCGCGACGACGGGTTCGAGATCACCGTCGCCTCGGAGATCATGGCGGTCCTCTGCCTGTCGAAGGATCTGTCCGACTTCAAGGAACGGGTCTCCCGGATCGTCGTCGCCGACGACGTCAGGGGCAATCCCGTCACCGTCGGCGCCCTCAGGGCCGCCGGCGCGGTGACGATGCTCGTGCGCGACGCGATCAAGCCGAATCTCGTCCAGACCCTCGAGGGCAATCCGGCGATCATCCACGGCGGCCCCTTCGCCAACATCGCCCACGGCTGCAACTCCGTGATCGCGACCTCGTTTGCGAGCCGCGCCGCCGACTATGTCGTCACCGAGTCCGGCTTCGGCGCCGATCTCGGCATGGAGAAGTTCATGGACATCAAGACCCGCGTCCTCGGCAGGATGCCGTCCGCGGTCGTCGTCGTCGCCAGCATCCGCGCCCTCAAGCATCACGGCGGCGCCGGCAAGAACGACCTGGCCAAACCCGATCCGAAGGCGCTGCGCGCCGGACTCCCCAACCTCGAACGGCATCTCGAGACGGTCGCGGCGTTCCGCGTTCCGGCCGTCGTGGCCCTGAACCGCTTCGGTACGGATACCTCCGAGGAACTCGCCGTCATGAACGAATGGGCGGCGGCCCGCGGCGTGTCGCTTGCGATCTCCGACGTGTTCGCGCGCGGCGGGGAAGGCGGGGAGGATCTGGCGAAGCGCGTGCTCGCGGTCGCCGACGCTCCCGCGGATCCGCTGTCCGCGCCGCTGTATCCGCTCGATGATCCGATCAGACGGAAGATCGCGACGATCGCGACGAGGGTGTACGGTGCCGGCAACGTCGTCTATGCCGAGAAGGCCGAGAAGCAGCTCGAGAAGTTCGCCGAACGCGGATGGGAGCATCTGGCCGTCTGCATGGCGAAGACCCCGCTTTCGATCACCGACGATCCCAAGGTCTTCGGCCGTCCGAAGGATTTCACGATCACGATCCGCGAATTCAAGCCTTCGGTCGGGGCCGGCTTCCTGGTCGCCCTCACCGGCGAGGTGATGACGATGCCGGGGCTTCCGAAACAAGGCGCCTACGAAGAGATGGACGTCGTCGAAGGCCGCATCGTCGGCCTGTTCTAGGAGACCGCCGTGAAGCGGGTTCTCGTACTCGGCGGCGCCTCGTACGACGAGATCGTGCGTCTCGAGCGGCTGCCGGATCCGAAAAGCCAGACCGTGTTCGGAAACGGCTGGCGCGCGGTCGGATCGACCGGCGCCGGCAAGGCCCTGAACCTCACGAAACTGGGTGTCCCGAACACGCTGCACGCGACCGTCGGAAACGATCCGGACGGGCGCGCGGTCCGCGACTATCTCGACCGCCAGGGGGTCCGTGCGGTCTACGACGAAGTCCCCGTCACGGACCACCACGTCAACCTCATGGACGGAGAAGGGAACCGGCTCTCGATCTTCACGGTGCCGGATTCCGACCCCGCCGCCATCGATATGGAGCGGATCGAGCGTCTCGTCGACGCCCACGACCTCGTCGTCCTCAACATCATCCCCTACACGAAGCGGCTGATTCCGATGATCAGGGCGCACGGGAAGGAGATCTGGACGGACCTTCACGACTACGTCCCCGGGAACCCCTACTACGATCCCTTCATCGAGGCGGCCGACGTCATCTTCCTCTCCTCGGACCGGACCGCCGACCATCTGCGGCTGATGGACGACTGGCTCGCGGCCGGGAAGCGGCTCGTGGTCGTCACCCACGGGAAGAACGGGGCGGCAGCGAAGACGAAGGACGACGGCCTGCTGTACGAACCGATCATCCAGACGTACCAGCTCGTCGACAGCAACGGCGCCGGCGACGCCTTCTTCGCCGGATTCCTCTATGCCCATCTCAAGGGCGAGCCGGTCAGCCGCTGCCTCTGCTACGGAACGGTGGCGGGCGGCGTGACCGTCGGATCGCGCGAACTGGTTGCGGATGAACTTTCACCGGACTACATCGAGACGATGGTCCGGAACAATTACTGACGGAGGATATCATGGCCACAACGATCAAGGATTTGACGGGAAAACTGCGTTCGCTCGGACTCAAGGTCGTGAAGACGATCGAGAAGGGCGTGAGCGACACGCGCAAGGGCATCGAGAGCACGATCCTCGAGGACGAACTCCATCGCCGCTTCAATCTCGAGAATCCCTATCGCTTCGAAGTGCGGGATCCGAACGCGAAGCCGAGTCCGCTTTCGGGGTGGATCGCGCGCAACGCCAAGCGCTACGACGAGGACGACCTCTTCGTCTTCTACGGCGATCCGGAACGCAACGGCCTCGAAGCGGGACAGATCGTGAAGGACCTGGCCGACGGTGCCGAGTACGTGATCGTCAACGTCGTCGCGGTCGCGATCGGCGTCACCTACAAGGACCAGACGCACGACGTCCCGGCGACGGCCGTCCAGTGCCGGATGCTCTGATGGCGGCTTCCGACCGCAAGACCGAGTTCATCGGTCTTTTCAACCAGTTCGTCCATCGCGAGGGGGCCGACAAGCTGCTCGAGTACCTGACGTCGCCGGCAAGCGACTTCTTCACCGCGCCGGCCTCGACGCGCTACCATCTCGCCAGCGAGGGGGGACTCGTGGAGCATTCGCTCAACGTCTACGCCTGCCTTCGGGACTATGCGGCCCGCGGTCGCGTCAAGAGCGAGTACGGACTGTCGTTTTCCGACGAGACGATCGCGATCGTCGGTCTGCTCCACGACCTCTGCAAGGTGAACGTCTATCAGAAGTCGACGAGGAACGTCAAGGACAAGAACGGCAACTGGCAGTCCGTGCCATCCTATGAGTACAGCGACCCGCTTCCCTACGGTCACGGCGAGAAATCGGTCTACATCATCTCCGGGTTCATGCGTCTGACCCGCGAGGAGGCGTTCGCGATCCGCTACCACATGGGGTTCTCCGCCGAAGGCGAGAAATCGAACGTCTCGCAGGCGTTCGAACAGTTTCCGCTTTCGCTCGCGCTCTCGATCGCCGACCTCGAGGCGACCTTTTTCCTCGAAGCGCGCCAATAGGCGCGGGAAACCCTTCGGGGTTTCCTTTTTTTGCGTTCCGCTCCGGCGCGCGCGTGATATAATGGTCGTGATCGATGCAGAGGGGGAGGCGGATGGCGATGATGGCGAACGACCTGACGAAAGGGTCGATCCTGAAGAAGATCGTCCTCGTGGCGCTGCCGGTGCTCCTTTCGTCGATCGCGCAGATGGCGTACAACCTGACGGACATGTTCTGGATCGGACGCGTCGATCTGATCGGCCTGTCCGAACAGGCCGCGATCACCGGCGTCGGCACCGGCGGCTACGTGACCTGGTTCGCCTTCGGCATGATCCTCGTGGCGAAGATCGGCACGAGCGTCAAGGTGTCGCATGCGACCGGCGCGAAGAACCTCGCGGACGTCGAACGCCACGCCGGCGCCGGACTGGCGCTCGCGCTCATGCTCGGAATCGCCGTCTCGCTGCTGGTCTTCCTGTTCCGGGCCCGGATCGTCGGCCTGTTCGCGATCCCCGATCCCGTCGCCGCCGCCTACGCGTCGACCTACGTCTCGATCTGCGGCGGACTCCTGGTGTTCCAGTTCGTCTCCGCCGGATTCGCGGCCGTCTACGAGGGTCTGGGCAAGACCTCGACCAACCTCGCGGTGATGGCCGTCGGACTCGTGATGAACATCATCCTCGATCCCATCCTCATCCTCGTGTTCCGCATGGGCGTCGCCGGCGCCGCGATCGCGACGGTGATCGCGCAGGGATGCACCCTGACGACGTACATCGTCCTCTATCTCGCGAAAACGCGCAGGCACGTGCGGATCCGGCCGTTTCCGATCGAAGGGAGCACGGTCCGTGCGATCGTCCGGATCGGATTCCCCGCCGGTCTTCAGAGCATGTTCTTCACGTCCATCTCGATCGTCGTCGCACGCATGATCCTTCTCAACTTCGGAACCGACGCGATGGCCGCGTCGCGCGTCGGATCGCAGATCGAGCAGTTCACATGGATGATCGGCGGCGGCTTCCAGACGGCGATCACGGTCTTCGTCGGACAGAATTTCGGCGCCGGCCAGTTCTCCCGGATCCGCCGTGGCGCGGCCGGCCTGACGGCCATCCTGATGACCTATGCGATCGCGGTCGCAATCGTGTTCGCGCTCAAGGCTGAGACGCTCGTGCGCCTGTTCGTCGACGACCCCGTCACCGTGATCCGATCCACCGAGTATCTCGCGATCATCAGTTTCGCGCAGCCGTTCATGATGCTCGAGTCGATCGGATCGGGTCTGTTCCACGGGGTCGGCCTGTCGAAGATCCCGTCGGTGTCGGGGATCGTCGGGAATTTCGCGCGCATCCCGCTCGTGCAACTGCTCATTCCCACGATGGCGCAGCTCGGCGTCTGGTGGGCGCTCGACATCTCGGATGCCCTGAAGGGCACCGTCCTGCTCTTCGCCGGAGTCATCCTGATCTTCCGGCTCGAAAGCGTCCACGCACGAAGAGAGAAGCGCAGGGTGGATCCCGCAACCGCCGCGACGGCGGCCTGAGCCGGGTGCCGGTACCGCTATTCGCTTGGTCGACGCCCGGCGCCGACGTTCGCATTCCGATGAAGGGGTGATTCCGTTGAAGACCGAGAACATGACCGCGAGACTCGTCTCGACGATCAAGAACGACGTCATCATGGGAAAGTTGAAAGCCGGCGAGAAACTGTTGCCGCTCCGGGAACTCGCGGAGGCGCACGGCGTCTCCCGCAGCGTCGTCAACGCCGCGATCAGTTCGCTCGCCGCGCAGGGATACGTCCGGATCGTCCCGCGGCACCACGTCGAAGTCGCCGATTTCCTGACGTCCGGGACGCTCGGAATCGTCGGCGACGTGATCCGGTCCGAGAATCACGCGCTGAAGCGCAAGCTGACGCAGGACTCCCTGTCGCTCCGCATGGTCCTCACGATCGATGCGGTGAAGACGATCGCGAACAGCGCGCGCACTTCCCTCCAGCCTCTCGTCCGGATTCTCGAGCGCGAACAGCAGTGGCTCGCGCATCCGATCAAGGACTACGCCAAGTTCTGGAAGTTCGACCAGGCCTTCAACGAGACGCTCGTGTCCCTCGGCGACAACTACGCCTATCGTCTCCTGTACCGCAACTACCGCTACATCGCCGACGGCCTGATCGTCATGTTCTTCCACAACCTCGACCTCATCACCTACCTGATCGAAAAACACCAGCAGCTCCTGTCGGCGCTGCGCGACCATGACGAGAAGGCGGCCGTCGCCATCGCCCGCGAGATGCTCTCGGCGGGCGCGAACGAAGCGCTCCGCTTCTATGCGTGAGGCGAGGCCATGCCCTGGTACGCGATCGCGGCATCGGCCGCCGTCCTGCTCCTCCTGATCGTCCTGGTCGCCCTCGGAATCCGCATCGCGTTCGGGGCGATGCATCCGCGGCGATTCTCGCTTCTGGAAACGCGCGCCCTGGAAACGGAACGCACGCCCGACCTGCTTCAGGACTACGATGCCTGGGAGAAGACGTCCTTCTTGGTGCGTTCTCCCGAAGGCTACGACCTCAAGGCCTATTATGTCCCCGCCGACGACGCGCCGGGAAGCCCGCGCCGCTTCGTCGTCGTTGCGCACGGGTTCACCTACACCCATCACGGTTCGATCAAGTACGCATCCGTCTTCAAGGACCTCGGCTATCACGTCGTGTTCTACGACGAACGGTACCATGGCGAGTCGGGCGGTCCGAACTGCACGCTCGGCGGACGCGAGAAGGACGATCTGCGGGCCGTCATCGACGCCGTCTGCGGGCGCTTCGGCTCGGACATCTTCCTCGGCCTCTGCGGCGAATCGATGGGAGCGGTCGCCGCACTCCTCGAACAGGCCGACGATCCGCGGGTCCGCTTCGTCGTCTCCGACTGCGCGTTCGCGGACCTGCACGACCAGTTCCGCCATCTCGTGAAACGCCATCCCCTGATTCCGGTTTGGCCGTGTCTTCCGATCGGCGAATGGATTTTCCGCAAGACGACGGGTGTCGACCCCCGCGGAGTCCGTCCCCTCGACGCCGTCGCGCGGGCGAAGGCACCGATCCTCTTCGTCCACGGCGAGGGTGACCGCTACATCCCGCCGGCGTCGGCCTCGCGGCTTTCCGCGGCCTGTGCCTCGCCATCCGTCCTCTGGATCGCGGGCAACGGCGCCCGCCACGCCGAGTCCTTCCGCAAGAACCGCGACGAGTACGTCGCGACCGTCCGCCGGTTTCTGGCGGAGCAAGCGCATCACTGACGATCGCCGCGCAGCGCGGCGACGGCGGACATCGTCCGTCCGAAGGAGCATCATATGCATGACATTCTGATCATCGGCGCCGGCGTGATCGGCGCCTCGGTCGCGAGGGCGCTGTCCGCCTATGCGGCGGACATCGTCGTCATCGAGAAGAACCATGACGTCTGCGAGGAGACCTCGAAGGCGAATTCTGGCATCGTCCATGCCGGCTATGACGCCCATCCGGGATCTTTGAAAGCCAAATACAACCTGGCCGGAAGCAGGATGATGGAAGCCTTCTGCGCCCGCCACCGCATTCCCTATCGGAACAACGGCTCGATGGTCCTCGCCTTTTCCGAGGAGGAACTCCCGAGACTCGAGGAATTACGTGCGCAAGGCGAGGAGAACGGCGTCGAAGGCCTTCGAGTGCTGACCGTCGAGGAAGCGCGGACGCTCGAGCCGAATCTCGGCGTCGACGTCAGAGGCGCGTTGCTGGCCCCCACCGGAGCCATCGTCGATCCCTTCGAACTGACGATCGCCCAGGCCGAGGTCGCCGCGGTGAACGGCGTGAAGTTTCTCTTCGACACCCTCGTCGTCGGAATCCGTGCGGTCCCCGGCGGTTATGCGGTCGCGACCGATCGCGGCGTCCACGAAGCCCGCGCGGTCGTCAACTGCGCCGGCGTCCGTGCCGACGAGATGAACAACCTCGTCTCCGCCCGGAAGCTGTCGATCACGCCGCGCAAGGGCGAATACTGTCTGTTCGACAAGGAGGTCGGATCCCTCGTCGGCCATACGCTCTTCCAGCTTCCCACCCGACTCGGCAAGGGAGTGCTCGTCACGCCGACCGCCGAAGGCAACCTGCTGATCGGTCCGACGGCCGTTGACGTCGGCGACAAGGATGATTTCTCAACGACTCCAGAGGGCCTTGCGGAAGTCGTGAAAAAGGCGAAACGGAGCGTTTTATCGGTTCCAACCGGTTTCGTGATCACGGCCTTCGCCGGCCTTCGCGCGACGGAAAAGGGAGGGGATTTCGTCATCGGCGAAGCTCCCGACGCGAAGGGGTTCTTCAATGCGGCGGGGATCGAATCGCCGGGACTCACCTCCGCCCCGGCGATCGGCGACGACCTCGCGCACATGATCGCCGAGGCGCTTTCGCTCGTTCGAAAACCGTCCGAACCGCTCGATCGGCCGACCCCGGTTCGCTTCGAATCGCTCTCGCTGGAAGAGAAAGCCGCGGCGATCCGCCGCGATCCGGCCTTCGGCAGGATCGTCTGCCGCTGCGAACTCGTGACCGCGGCCGAAATCCTCGACGCCATCCGCCGTCCGCTCGGCGCGACGACCGTCGATGGCATCAAGCGCCGCACAAGGGCCGGCTCGGGCCGCTGCCAGGGCGGGTTCTGTTCGCCGCGGGTGATGCGCATCCTCGCCGAGGAGACCGGCCTCGATCCGCGCGACATCGTCAAGTTCGACCGCCGCTCGACGATTCTGGTCGGGTTCGACAAGGAGGACCTCTAGATGGACGCTATGCGGACACGTGAAGTCGTCATCATCGGCGGCGGACCCGCGGGTCTCGCCGCGGCGGTCGCCGCCTACGACGAGGGCTGTCGCGACATCCTCGTCATCGAACGCGATTCCGTCCTCGGCGGAATCCTCAACCAGTGCATCCACAACGGTTTCGGACTCCATACCTTCAAGGAGGAACTGACCGGTCCCGAATATGCGGCGCGCTACATCGAACAACTCGCTACGCGCGGCATCGAGACGATGCTCGACACGATGGTCATCGACGTCTCCCGCGAACGGGTCGTGACCACGATCAGCGAGCGCGACGGTCTCCTCCGGATCGAGGCGAAGGCGATCGTGCTCGCGATGGGCTGTCGCGAACGCCCGCGCGGCGCCCTGAACATCCCCGGTTCGCGCCCGGCCGGCATCTTTTCGGCTGGTACCGCCCAGCGGTTCGTCAACATCGAGGGGTACATGCCGGGAAAGACCGTCGTGATCCTCGGATCGGGCGACATCGGTCTCATCATGGCGCGCCGGCTCACGCTCGAGGGGGCCCATGTCAAGATGGTCTGCGAGATCATGCCCTATTCCGGGGGACTCAAGCGCAACATCGTCCAGTGCCTCGACGACTACGGCATCCCGCTTCGGCTCTCGCACACCGTCACCCGCATCCACGGGAAGGAGCGCGTCGAGGGCGTGACGGTCGCCGCCGTCGACGAGAATCGCCAGCCGATCCCGGGAACCGAGGAATACGTCGCCTGCGACACGCTGCTTCTGTCGGTCGGACTGATCCCCGAGAACGAACTTTCGCGCAAGGCGGGCGTTGCGATCAATCCGAAAACCCAGGGCGCGATCGTCGACGAGAGTCTCGAGACGAACATCCCCGGCGTGTTCGCCGCCGGCAACGTCCTGCATGTCCACGACCTCGTCGACCATGTTTCGTCTGAGGCCGCGATCGCCGGCGTCAACGCCGTCCGTCATGCGCGCGGCGTGAAGAAGGACGCGGTTGCGATCGCGGTCACGACCGGCTTCGGCGTCCGCTATACGGTTCCGTCGGCGATCCATCCGTCCGCCGTCGGGACGATCACGACGATCCGTTTCCGGACGGACAACGTGTATCGGGACGCCTTCGTCACGGTCCTTCTGGACGGCGAACGGGTCCAGCATCTGAAGAAGCGGATCCTCACGCCCGGCGAGATGGAGGAAGTCCTCCTCCCCGCGAAGTGGTTCGCCGCGCGTCCGGGACTCCGGACGATCACCGTCGCGGTCGAGAGGGAGTGATTCCGATGGTCGAGAAGAAGGAACTGACCTGCATCGGCTGCCCCATGGGATGCCAGATGGAAGTGGAACTCGAGGACGGAGCCGTGAAGAAGATCGTCGGCTTCGCCTGCAGGAAGGGCGAGGCGTACGCCGCCAAGGAAGTCGTCGATCCGCGCCGGATCGTCACGACGATTCTTCCCGTCGACGGCGGCGAGATCGGAATGGTGCCGGTGAAGACGGCCTCCGACATTCCAAAGCCGCTGATCCGCGCGTGCATGGACTGCCTGAAGACGTTGCGCGTGGATGCGCCCGTCGAAGCCGGACAGGTGATCGTGGAGAACCTCTGCGGCACCGGCATCGCCGTCATCGCGACCCGTGCGGTCGCCAGGAGGATATGAGATGGGACACCTTCGACACGACAGCGTCCGCGGTCCGATCGGCATCGAGACCGACGGTCGTGAGATCACCGCGATCCGCGTCGGCGACGATCGTCCGACGGACGGACCCGATCCGCTCGCGGCCGAAGCCGCCCGCCAGATCGACGAGTTCTATGCGGGAACCCGGCGGAAACTCGAGCTCCCGTTCACGATCGACGGCACCGAATTCGAGAAGCGCGTGGTGATCGCCGTCACCCGAATCCCCTACGGCGAGACGCGTTCGTACGCCGAGGTTGCACGCGCCGCCGGACATCCGAACGCCTACCGCGCGGTGGGTTCGGTGATGGCGAGAAACGAGTTCCACATCCTCGTCCCGTGCCACCGCGTCGTGAAAAGCGGCGGCGCCACCGGTCTGTACGGCGGCGGTGAATCGTTCAAGGCGTCGCTGATCGCCTTCGAGGCGGAACGGCGCGGACGCTGAGAAACCGTTTTCGAGACGATTCCGCCCGGACGCGGTTGACGGCCGCAAGTAAAAGGACTATAATGTTAGCGTAGACTAACAGTAGTCCTTATTTTTTGAAAACGTAGTTAGTTTCGGCTAACTTTATGGAGGATCATCATGACGCTGCAAGACATGAAACCGGGACAGGAATGCACCATTTTGAACATCCGCTGCGACAACCTGCGCAAGCGGATCATCGACATGGGGTTGACGACGGGAACCGCGGTCCGCGTCAAGCGTCTCGCGCCGCTCGGCGATCCGATGGAGATCATCGTCCGCGGCTATCTGCTCACGATCCGCAAGACCGAAGCCAGGCACATCGACGTCGCGTTCGCGGAGGCGCGCCCGTGAACCGCGGGTTCGGCCGGGGACGCGGTTTCGGAACGGGAAAAGGACACGGCCGCGGAAGACGCCGTTTCGTCGCGGCCGACGGTCGCGCACCCCTCCAGATCGCGCTCGTCGGAAATCCGAACAGCGGGAAGACGACGCTCTTCAACGGCTTGACCGGTTCGAACCAGTACGTCGGGAACTGGCCGGGAGTGACCATCGAGAAGAAGGGTGGCAAAATCTCCCTCGGCGACATCGACGCCGAAGTCACCGACCTTCCGGGCCTGTATTCGCTGTCGACGCTGTCGCCCGAAGAGGAGATCACCGTCGATTTCATCGCCAGCCGCAAGGCGAACCTGATCGTCGACATCGTCGACGCGTCCAGTCTCGAGCGCAACCTCTTCCTCACGTTCCAGCTGCTCGATTCGGGTCTGCCGATGATCGTCGCGCTCAACTGCATGGACATCGTCGCCAAACGCAAGGAGGCTCTCGATGTCGCGAAACTCGAACGCCTGCTCGGCGTTCCGGTCGTCCCGATCACCGCCTCGACCCGTTCCGGACTCGACGAACTGGTCCGGCGGATCGGCGCGTACGACGCGTCCTCGATGCGCCTGCGTCCGCGTTATTCTCCTTCCGTCGAAGGACTCGTCGAACGCTTTGCGGATGTGACGAAAGACCGCTTCACGGCCGTCCGGTGTCTCGAGGACGGCGAAAAGGCGATCGCCGCGACCCGCCTGCCGGACGAGGCGAAGGACGACCTGCGCCGCATGCTCGAAGCGGCGCGCAAGGCCGCGCCGATCGATTTCGACATGGTTCTCCCCAACGATCGCTACGACCGGATCCTCGAGATCGTCGGCGCGACGATGACGAAGGGAGCCGCGGCGATCGAAGGCGCCACCGACCGGATCGACCGCGTGCTGACGCACCGCGTCTTCGGGATTCCGCTCTTTCTCGGCATCATGTTCTTCGTCTTCTGGCTCGCCTTCGGCCCGGTCGGAACGTTCGTGACCGACGGCTTCGTCGCGCTGATCGATCTGCTTTTCGAACTCGTCGCCGGCGGCGTCGAGGCGCTCGGGATGGCCGCGTGGGTCGAAAGCCTCGTGAACAACGCCGTCTTCGGCGGTCTCGCCGCGGTACTCGGATTCCTGCCGCAGCTGGCGATCCTGTTCTTCTTCCTCTCGATCCTCGAGGACAGCGGGTACATGGCGCGTGCCGCCTTCATCATGGACCGCGTCCTGCGCCGCTTCGGACTGTCCGGCAAATCGTTCATCCCGATGCTCCTCGGCTTCGGCTGCAGCGTTCCGGCGATGGCCGCGACGCGCACCCTCGACAAGCCCGAGGACCGCAAGGTGACGACGATGATCATCCCGTTCGTCTCGTGCGGAGCGAAGGCGCCGATCTACGGCGTCATCGCCGGCGCGCTCTTCGCCGCCTCCGCCTATTACGTGGTCTTCTCGATGTACGTGCTCGGAATCGTCGTCGCCCTGTTCTCCGCCGTCCTGTTCAAGAAGACGGTCCTCCGGGGCGCGTCCGCGAACTATCTGATGGAACTTCCGGAATACCGCATGCCGACGGCGAAGAACACCGCCCTGCACACCTGGGAAAGGGTCAAGGGGTTCGTCGTCAAGGCCGGGACCGTCCTGCTCGGCGCCTTCATCGTGATCTGGTTTCTCTCCTACTTCGGCATCGTCGACGGAACCTTCCGCCTGCTTTCGCAAAGCGAGATCGAGTACAGCCTGATGGGTTCGATCGGAAAGGCGATCCTGCCGATCTTCCGGCCGATCGGATTCTCCGATTGGAAGGCGTCGGTCGCGATCCTGACCGGGCTGGTCGCGAAGGAGTCGGTCGTCGGGACGCTCGGGATCCTCTACGGCGTGGCCGGCGACGCCATCGCCGACGGTACCCTCCTCTATCCGGCGATCCGCGCCGCCTTCACTCCGCTTCAGGCGTATGCCTTCATGGCCTTCGCCCTGCTTTCGGCTCCCTGCGTGGCCGCGCTCGCGGCGATGCGGCGCGAACTGGGATCCAGCCGGTGGTTCCTCTTCTCGGTCGCCTACGAGATGGTCGTCGCCTATCTCGTCGCACTGGCGATCTATCAGCTCGGATCGCTCGGCGTCGGCGGCATCGCCACGGCCGTCGTGCTCGTGCTTGCGGTCGCCGTCGTGCTGTCCACGATCCGCGGCGCGATCCGCCGCAGGGGGACGTGCGCCGGCTGTGCCGGATGTTCCGACGCGGAAAACTGCACGACCGGGAAAAAACGATAAAAAAAGGCTTCGGCTTGTATCCGCCGCCGCCACGTTATATAATGACTGTATCCCGGAACCGAAGGAGAGCCCCATGAACGACGTCTGTCCGCGTTTCAGCGAATCCCTGGAAGACTATCTCGAGGCGATCGAGATGCTCGGCGGAAAGAACGTCCGCAGCGTCGACATCGCGACCAAACTCGGCGTCTCGAAGGCGTCCGTGAACCGCGCCGTCAACACCCTGATGCAGAACGGTCTCGTGGTGAAGGCGCCGTACGGCGACATCAGCCTGACCGACATGGGCATCGAGACGTCGGAGAAGGTGTTGCGCAAGCATCTCGTGATCAAGCGGCTGCTCGTCGAGGTCCTCGGCGTCGAGGAACGGATCGCCGAGAACGAAGCGTGCGGGATCGAGCACAACATCTCCGACGACACCCTGTCGCGGTTCGAGAAGCTGCTCCTCGAGAAGACTACGAGATGAAAGACGGCCCGCCGGATTCCGGCGGGCCGCATTCATTTCGTGGTTTCGCGTTCGATCAGGGTGACGTCGATCTGCTGGTGGAACTTCTCAATCGGTTCGCCGTTCATGAGCTTGACGAGGGTCTCGACGGCATAGTGGCCGATCTTCTCGGACGACTGCGCGATCGTCGTCAGCTTCGGGGAGAAGATGCGGGAGAGTTCGATGTTGTCGAAGCCGATCACCTGGACGTCTTCGGGAACGCTGCGCCCGGCCTTCTTCAGACACTGGATCACGTTCAGCGCGATGATATCGGAGTCGCAGAAGATGCCGTCGCAGTCGAGGTTGGAGTTGACGACGTTCTGGATGTCTTCCTGCGACGGATTCTTGAAGTCGAGGTCGAAACTGAAGTTGTAGATCTTGTTCTTCTCGAGCACGGACTTGAAGCCGGCGGTTCGGTCCTGAACCGGCATCAGGACCGACGGCCCGCGGAAGTGGATGATCTTCTTGCAACCGCAGGTGACGAGCTTCTGGGCGGCGAGCCGCCCGCCCATGACGTTGTTCGAGGTCACCGAGGGAACGTCCTCGGTGAGCTTGTGGTCGATCGCGATGATCGGGATGTTCAGACTCTTGTAATCCTGGATGCGGGTGGTGTTGGAGATCAGGATGATGCCGTCGATGTTGTACTGCTGGAACACCTGCAGGTACCGCGTCTCGCGTTCCTTGTTGTCCTGCGAGTTGCAGACCATCAGACGGTAGTTGTGGTTGACGGTGATGTCCTCGATCACTTCGAGCAGCTCGGCGAAGTAATACGACGTGAGGTGCGGCACGATGATGCCGATGATCCGCGACTGTTTCTTGAAGAGGGAACGCGCCAGTTCGTTCGGAACGTACTGCAGTTCCTTGATCGCGTCGAGCACGAGCTCCTTGGTGGTCTCGTTGACGTAGCCTTTCTTGTTGATGACGCGCGAAACGGTCGCCACGCTCACGTGGGCGATCTTCGCGACATCCTTGATCGTCGCCATTTCTTCACATCCTTCGCTTGGAGTCGGTGGTTTCATTATACTCCGTTTTCATACGAAATGAAAGCGGTTATGCAAGTTGAAACAGTAAATATTACACAAGTACCATCACCGGCCTCTTCGTGTGTAACGAAGTTTACACATCGCTGCCGGGGCGCACGGCGTCAACCTTCGGAAGATGCAACCCATTTCATCGTCGGCCACGGACCTCGGGGATGACATCGTCTCGCGCATGGTGTATACTTTCATCTGTAAGGCCGATTCGGCAGAAAGGACCCATGATGAAAAGAACCTCTCCGAAATTGAGAAACCTCACCATCTACCAGGTGTTCGTACGCAACCACACGCCCGAGGGCGACTTCGCGGGACTGCGTCACGACCTCGACCGGATCCGGGATCTGGGCGTCGACTTCGTCTACCTCCTGCCGATCCATCCGATCGGGGTCAAGAATCGCAAGGGCTCGCTCGGCAGCCCCTACTCGATCCGCGATTACCGCGAGATCAACCCCGAATACGGAACGATGGCCGACTTCCAGACGCTCGTCGACGACGTCCACGCCCATGGGATGAAACTGATGATTGACGTCGTCTTCAACCACACGTCGCGCGACTCGCGGCTGCTGATGGAACATCCCGAATGGTTCTATCGGAACGAGAAGGGCGATTTCGCCAATCGCGTCGGCGAGTGGTGGGACGTCACCGACTTCGATTTTCGCAAGGACAAGGCGCTCTGGGTCGAACTCGCCGATACGCTCCGCTTCTACGCGCAAATGGGGGTCGACGGATTCCGCTGCGACGTCGCGAGCCTCGTGCCGGTGGCCTTCTGGACCTATGCGCGGAAAATCGTCGCCAAGGTCAACCCGCGTGTCGTCTGGCTCTCCGAATCGGTTCACGGAGGGTTCGTCAAGTACATCCGCGACCGTGGCTTCGACGCCTGGTCCGAAGCGGAAGTCTTCCAGGCGTTCGACATGGCCTACGACTACGACGTCCAACCCTTCATGGAACAGTATCTCAAGGGCGCCCGCCCGCTCCGCGAATACCTCGAGGCGCTGCGGCGCCAGGAGGAGATCTATCCGCGCGACTACGTCAAGATGCACAACGTCGAGAACCACGACAACCCGCGCATCGCCGCCCTCGTCGGTAACGATCCCGCCAAGATCCGGAACTGGCATGCCTTCACGTTCTTCCTGAAGGGATCGGCGATGGTCTACGCCGGGGCCGAATATTCCTCCGACGTCCGCTCCGACCTTTTCGAGAAGGATCCCATCGTGCGCAAGGATGACATCTCCGGACTGATCCGGACGCTTGCGAAGCTGAAGAAGCGTCCGATCTTCGCGAACGGCGTCTTCGACGTCGTCGCTCCCGCCGTCGACGGCGTCGCGATCACGACCTTCGAAGACGCCAAGGAGAAGATCGTCGGGATCTTCAACCTCGGTCAGGTTGAGGGATCCGTGGCCGTACCGATCGCGGACGGCCGATACCGCGACCTCCTCGGCGGCCGTCCCTTCAGGGTCGAGGGCGGCGCCGTCGTCCTCGGCCACGATCCCGTCGCCGTCCGCATCGCGAAGTAGCAGACCGGTCGACCGCTTTTCGTCTGAAACGTCGTCCGATTTGATATAATGGGAGCGAAGCAGGTGAAACCATGATTCCAACCACCGTGACCGTCGTCGGCGCCGGTCTCGCCGGCGTCGAGGCGGCCTATCAGCTCGCCCGCCGGGGCATCCCCGTCCGGCTCGTGGAGATGAAGCGGATCCGCAAGAGCCCCGCCCACGTCTCCGACGGATTCGCCGAACTGGTCTGTTCCAACTCCCTCGGAAACGATTCCCTCGATACCGCGAACGGCGTCCTCAAGGCGGAACTCCGTCTGCTCGGCTCGCTCGTCATGCGCGTCGCCGACGAGACCCGCGTTCCCGCCGGCAGCGCCCTCGCCGTCGACCGCGTCGGGTTTTCCGAGCGCCTGACGGACGCGATCCGGAGCCATCCGCTGATCGAGGTCGTCGACGCCGAGGCGACCGCGATTCCCGACGGCTACGCGATCATCGCCACCGGTCCGCTCACGAGCGACGCGATGTTCGCCGCCCTCAAGGAGAAGACCGGAGCGGATGCGCTCCATTTCTTCGACGCCGCTGCGCCGATCGTCGAGTTCGATTCGATCGACATGACGAAGGCGTACTTCAAGAGCCGCTACGACAAGGGCGATGCGACCTACGTGAACTGTCCGATGACGCTCGCCGAGTATGACTCGTGGTACGACGAGCTCGTCAAGGCGGAGTGCGTCGCGACGAAGGATTTCGAGCTCAAGGTCTTCGAGGGGTGCATGCCGTTCGAAGAGATGGCCCGACGCGGTCGCCAGACGCTCGTCTACGGACCGATGAAGCCCGTCGGTCTCGAGAAGAAGGGCGAGAAGCGACCCTACGCCGTCGTCCAGCTCCGCCAGGACGACGCCGCGGCGACGCTCTACAACATCGTCGGCTTCCAGACCCACCTCACCTTTCCCGAACAGCGCCGCCTCATCCGCATGATCCCCGGACTCGAGAACGCCCGGTTCGCCCGCTACGGCGTGATGCACCGGAACACCTTCCTGAACGCTCCCCGGGTGCTTGACCGGCATTACCGCCTGAAGGCCGATCCGCGCGTCTTCGTCGCCGGCCAGCTGTCCGGCGTCGAGGGTTACGTCGAAAGCGTCGGATCGGCGATGGTCGCGTCCGTGAACATGGCGCGGATCGTCGGCGGCCTCGCGCCGATCGCCTTTCCGGACGACAGCGTCCTCGGCGCCCACGCCCGCTACCTCGCGACTGCGACGCCATCTGATTTTCAGCCGATGAACGCCAATTTCGGTCTTTTTCCTCCTCTCGAGACGAGACAGATGAGACAGGAGAGAAAGCATATCTATGCGGCCCGCGCGATCGCGGCGATCCGCGCGATGATCGGAGACGGAACCCTTGACCAACCATGAGATCGTCGATTTCTACCGTCACTACCTCGAAGACCAGAGGCACTATTCGCCGCACACCGTGACGGCGTATCTTGACGATGTCGGGACCCTCGCCGCCTTCCTCGAACAGGAGGACCTCGGGCGGCTCGAGGACGTCACCGAACGGATCGCGAAGTTCTACGTCGCCTTTCTGGGGGGCGCCTACTCCCCGGGTTCCATCCGGCGGAAGGTCTCCTCGGTCAAGACGCTCTACCGCCTGCTCTACGAAGACGGAGCCACGCCGACCAACCCGTTCACCGGGGCGAGGTTGCCGAAGGCCGACAAGCCGCTTCCGCATTTCGCCTACGAGAACGAGATCGGCGGCTTCCTCGACGCGATCGATGCGACGACGCTCAAAGGTCGGCGCGACCGCGCCCTGTTCGAACTGCTCTACGGCTCGGGGATCCGCGTCGGCGAACTGGTCGGTCTGAAGACGTCGGACCTCGACTTCGGGAACAGGGTCGCTCTCGTCCACGGCAAGGGATCGAAGGACCGCTATGTGCCGATGCACGACGCCTCGATCGAGCGGCTCAAGGACTATCTGGTGCTGGTGCGTCCCGTCTTTCGGGCGCGGACGAAGGCTCCCGACGACAAGGCCCTCTTCCTCAACTTCAAGGGCGGTCCGCTGACCGATCGGGGGGTGCGAGACATCCTCGATCGGGAGCTGGAACGCCAGGCGTCGACGCTCGCGATGACGCCGCACGCGTTCCGCCATTCGTTCGCGACCCATCTCGTCGACCATGGCGTCGACCTTCGCACGGTCCAGGAACTGCTCGGCCACGCCACCATCTCGACGACGCAGATCTATACCAGGGTCTCCGCCGAGCGGATGCGGGACGCCTATGTCAAGGCCCATCCGCGCGCGAAGAAGGCCGACCGATGATCGCCGTCACGCTCCTGTGCGTCGGCAGGCTGAAGGAAGCGTTTCTGCGCGACGGCGTCGCCGAATACGCCAAGCGGCTGTCCCGTTTCTGCACCTTCGAGACGATCGAGGTAGCGGACGCGAAGATTCCGGACGAGCCCTCGCCAGCCGAGATCGAGAAGGTGCTCGCGGCCGAGGGGGAAGCGCTGCTTTCGCGTCTGCCGAAGAACGCCCATGTCGTCGCCCTCGCGATCGAGGGCGGGATGACGACGAGTTCGGGATTCGCGGCGCAGATCGACGAGACGATCGGCCGCGGCGCCTCCAGGATCTGTTTCGTGATCGGCGGCTCGCTCGGCCTGTCGGCCGCGGTCAAGGGACGCGCGGACCGTCTCCTGTCGTTCTCGCCGATGACGTTCCCCCACCAGCTGATGCGGCTCCTCTTCGTCGAGCAGCTCTATCGGGCGTTCACGATCCTGAACCGCCAGACCTACCACAAATAGAAAAGGACGAAGCCGTTTCGGTGGCTTCGTCCTTTCTTGCGTTCTGTTCTTCAGCGCTTCGTCGCGGCGATGTCGGACAGAAGGGTGAGGACGATGTCGACGGCCTTGTCCATCTCGTCGATCGAGGCGTATTCGTACGGACCGTGGAAGTTGTAACCCCCGGTTCCGAGGTTCGGGCAGGGCAGTCCCATGTACGTCAGGCGGGCGCCGTCGGTACCGCCGCGGATCGGCTCGACGATCGGTTGAAGACCGTTCTTGACGATTGCGGCGAGGGCGAGATCGACGATCTCCATCCGTTTCTCGAGGATCGAACGCATGTTCTGGTACTGCGCGCGGATGTCGAGGACGCAGGTCCCGGCACCGTACTTGCGGTCGATGAACGCGGCGGCGTCGCGGAAATCCTGTTTCTGGCGCTCGAAGCGGGCCGCGTCGTGGTTGCGGACGATGTAGGTCGCGACCGTCTTCTCGCATGTTCCGGCGATCTCCGTCGGATGGTTGAACCCTTCGTACTTCTCGGTCAGTTCGGGACGGGCGGCGACGGGCAGGAGGGCGTCGAACTCGGCGGCGAGGCGGATCGAATTCACCATCTTGTTCTTGGCCGCGCCGGGATGGACCGAGACGCCCCGGAAGGTGGCGACGACGCCGGCGGCGTTGAAGTTCTCGTAGGCGATCTCGCCGACGCGGGAACCGTCGAGGGTGTAGCCGAACTCGGCGCCGATCGACGCGACGTCGAGATGTTCGGTGCCGTTTCCGACCTCTTCGTCGGGAGTGAAGACGATCTTGACGTCGCCGTGTCTGATCGACGGGGTGGCGAGCAGGCGCTCGACGACGGTCATGATCTCGGCGACGCCGGCCTTGTCGTCGGCGCCGAGGAGGGTGGATCCGTCGGTGACGATCAGATCCTGGCCGACGTTGTCCCCGAGCCAGGGGAAGACGGCCGGGTCGAGCACCACGTTCTTCGTTTCGTCGAGCACGATCGGGGTGCCGTCGTATTTTCTAATGATTCGCGGACGGACGTTTTCGCCGGATGCGTCCGGCGAGGTGTCCACGTGGGCGATGAGCGCGACCGTCGGAACGCCGGGTCCGACGTTGCCGGGCAGGGTGCCGACGACGTAGCCGTATTCGTCGATCCGGGCTTCGAGCCCGAAGGCGGAAAGGTCCGCACGGAGCTTCTCGAGCAGGACCAGCTGTTTCGAGGTGGAAGGATAGGTCGTGGAATGGTGGTCCGATCGGGTATCGAACCGGACGTAGTCGAGCAGACGCTCGTATGCTTTCATGGTCGCCTCCGAAATGTTGCCATATGAACATTATACCAAAGATCGCGTGATTTACGGCGACACGCTTGCATCCCCCGAGATGTGATATAATAACAATACACGAAACGGACCAAGGAGGGTTGCGGATGAAGAACGAAATCACGATTGCGGCGACCCGCCGCGGGAACCTCGCCCGCCGGATCGTGCGGCTCGGTCAGAAGATTCCGGCGGTACGCCGGCGCGACCGCGTGGCGTTGGGGCGGATCTACCGCTCGACGCTGTCGGCGCGCTACTCCTTTCCGACACGCGTCGAAGCCTCCTGGATCGACCTGAAGGCCGCGCGGGTCGAGGTCCTGCGCCGGACCGACGGCGTCCTCGCCGCGGGCGCCGTGCTCCATCTCCACGGCGGTGCGTACACCTCCGGATACAACGACACCTACCGCAAGGCCGCGCTCGAACTCTTCGACCGCACCGGCCTCACGGTCTATTCGCTCGATTACCGGCTGGCTCCGGCCTACCCGTTCCCGGCCGCGCTCGACGACGCCGTCGCGGCGTACCGGCGGATCCTCTCCGACGGCGTTCCCGGCGGCCGCATCGCCGTCGTCGGCGATTCCGCCGGCGGCGGCCTCTGCCTGTCGCTCGTGATGCGCCTGCGCGAACTGCATGTCGCGCTTCCCGCCGCGGTCGTCGCCTTCTCGGCGTGGACCGACCTCACGATGAGCGGCGCATCGATGGTCGAGAACGCCGGTCGCGATCCGATGTTCGGCACCGGTTCGGAGCCGCTCCATCCGGAACTCTACGCCGGACCGCTGCCGCTCGACCACCCGCTCGTCTCGCCCCTGTTCGGAACCTTCGAGGCGTTTCCGCCGCTGCTTCTCCACGTGGGCGGGTTCGAGGTCATCCTCTCGGACACGACGGCCGTCGCCGACAAGGCGGACAAGGCCGGAGCCGAGGTCGCAACGATGGTCTACGAGGGCATGTTCCATGGATTCCAGCTCGGCTTCGGCCTCGTTCCCGAGGCGAAGCGGGCATGGTCGGCGACCGGCGACTTCATCCGGTCGAAAATCGGCGCGCCTTCGGCTGCGCTCAACGGGAAGGCGACGCGCAGGGACATGATGAAATCGAAGGACTGGTTCAAGCTCGACAACGCCGCGAAGATCTTCCCGGCCGTCTCCACCAAGAAGGAGACCAACACGTTTCGCGTCCAGATCGTTTTGACGGACCCCGTCGATCCGGCGATCCTGCAGCAGGCGGTGGACGCCGCCCTCGAACGCTATCCGCTCTTCAAGGTCCGTCTCAAGAACGGCTTCTTCTGGAAGTACTTCGACTACAACGAGGCGCCCTTCACGGTCCAGCCGCTGCCCCACGGCGTCTGCGGAAGCCTCAGCCCGAAGGAGCACAACGGCTATCTCTTCCAGATCTACCACCGCGGCCAGATGATCGTCCTCGAGATGTTCCATTCGCTCGCGGACGGATCCGGAGCGATCATGTTCATGAAGTCGATCGTCTACGAGTATCTGACGATGACGGGCAAGCGGATCACCCCCGACAACATCATCCTGACGCGCGATTCGAAACCGACGAAGGCCGAGTATGAGGACAGCCAGGCGACCTATTACGATCCCAAGAACCACGGGCACGTGAAGGAAGAGAAGGCGTTCTTCATCAAGGGCACGCCGATCCCCGACGGCTTCACCGGCCTGATCGCCGGGACGCTTCCGACCGACAAGGTGCTTTCGCTCGCGCGGTCGCGTCAGGCGACCGTCACGGAATACCTGTCGGCGCTGATGATGCACGTCATCTACGTCACCCAGATCCAGTACCGCGAGCATCTGAAGGAGAACCAGAAGCCGGTCAAGATCTTCGTGCCGGTGAACCTGCGCAAGCACTTCCCCTCGCAGACGCTCCGCAACTTCTCGATCTTCGTGAAGTCCGACATGCGGATGGATCGCTCGGACATCACCTTCGACGAGATCCTCGAGCTCGTGAAGAAGCAGTTCGCGGCGGGGATGACGAAATCGGAACTGCAACGCAAGATGTCGGAGAACTACCATTTCGAGAAGAACCCGTTCCTGCGGGCGACCCCCTACTTCCTGAAGCGCTTCGCCCTCAAGATCGGATATGCGATCATGGGGCTCTCGCTCAATACCCTGAGCCTGTCGAACATGGGCCGGTTCGAAGTCCCGCCGTCGATGGAACCCTACATCGAAAGCGCCTCCTGCGCGGTCTATTCCGGCAAGTACAACACCCTCAATCTCGGGATCATGTCGATCCGCGACAAGTTCAAGATCACCTTCACGCGCTCGATCCTCGAAACCAACGTCGAACGCGAGTTCTTCCGCCACTTCACCGCGCGCGGCATCGAGGTCGAACTCGAAAGCAACTTCGTGGAGGAATACCTATGAAGCATTGCGACAAGTGCAACGTCGACGTCCGGACCAACTTCAAGTACTGTCCGCTCTGCCACCAGGTGCTTTCGGGCGACGACGATCCGGCCATCGGCGAGATCTATCCCGAATGCATCCCCTCGCGCCGCGAGGTGCTGCCGATCACGAAGCGGATCCTGCTCTTCGTCACCACCGTCTCGATCGCCACGCTCCTGCTCGTGAACCTGTTCACGCGCCAGCCCGGCGATCCGTGGTGGAGCCTGATTCCGATCGGTGCGATCCTCTATTTCTGGCTGGTCCTCCGCTACGGCATCCTGACGAACCAGAACGTCGCCTTCAGGCTGGCGTTTTTGACGACGGTCCTGATCCTGATCCTGAACGGCATCGACAGTTTCGTCGACGGCACCCAGGGATGGGCGCTCGACTACGTCACGCCGCTCGCCCTCCTCGCCTGCAACTTCGCGATCTCCGGGATCATCCTCGTCAAACGCATGAACCATCGCGACTACATCATTTATCTTCTTACGATCCTGTTCTTCTCGCTCGTTCCGCTCGTGCTCGTGTGGGTCGGGGTCATCCCCGCCGCCGTCTCGTGGCCGGCGATCGCTTCGTTCGGCGCGGCGATGTTCATCCTGCTCGTCATCGTCTTCTTCTTCCCCAAATCGATCAGGGAAGAGATCAAGAAAAGGTTCCATCTGTAAGGAGGGGAGTCCGATGCGCATCATCGTCGCAAACGGCCGTTGCGTCCGCGGCACCGACATCGTCGAAGCCGACGTCGTCCTCGAGGACGGTCGGATCGCGTCCGTAACCAAGACGGATGCGGAGGCGGACGTCGCGATCGACGCGACGGGTCTGTTCGTCGCCCCCGGCTTCATCGACGTCCATGTCCACGGCGGCGGCGGCCGCGACTTCATGGAGGCATCCGTCGAAGCGTACGTCGCCGCGACCGAATACCATCTTCTGCACGGCACGACGACGATCGTCCCGACCGCCGTCTCCGCCGCTCCCGCCGACCTCGAGCGTTTCCTGATGGGTTACGAACGCGCCGAAGCCTCGGGAAGGATCCGCGCCCGCCTCGGCGGCGCGCACCTCGAGGGTCCCTACCTGTCGAAGGTCAAGGCAGGCGCGCATGACCCGCAGGTCCTGCGCGATCCCGATCCCGCCGAATACATCCCCCTCGCCGGCCGCCATCCGTGCTTCCGGCGGATGACCGCGGCGCCCGAACTGCCGGGCGCATTCCGGCTCGGGGACGACCTCGCGGCACGCGGGATCCGCGTGTCCGTCGGTCATTCCGACGCGACCGCCGAAACCGTGTTCGAAGCCTGCAACCACGGCTATCGGAGCGTGACCCACCTCTACAACGCCATGTCCTCGGTCGCCGAACGCGGCGGTCGCAAGCAGGGTGGCGTCGCCGAGGCGGCGCTCTACGACGACCGGCTCTACGCCGAGATCATCGCCGACCTGCGCCACGTTCCCGCCGAACTCCTGAAGCTCGCGTACAAGGCGAAGGGCAGGGAACGGCTCCTGCTCGTCTCCGACTGCCTCGCGCCGGCCGGCGCGCCGTCGGGCTCGTATCGCCTCGGCGATCCCGTGAGCGGGACGCCCGTCGAGGTCCGCGACGCCGCCTACCTCGCCGGCACCACGAAACTGGCCGGATCGGTCGCGACCACCGACGTCCTCCTCCGCAACATGGTCTCGATCGGCGTCCCGCTTCCCGACGCCGTCTGGATGCTCACGAAGACCCCCGCCGCGATGCTCGGAATCGATTCCGAGATCGGGTCGCTCGAACCCGGCATGGCCGCGGACCTCGTCCTCTTCGACGCCGCCGGCATCGTCCGCCACGTCGTCTGCCGGGGAAACGTCATCCTCTGAACATGAATCAAAGAACGGATGGATCCGGGAGTCGGAATCCATCCGTTCTTTGTCATTTCGTCCCGAAACCGAGCGGGTCGAGGAAGTCGACGTCCTTCTTGACGAGGATGCGGCCGTCGAGCCGGTGCCACGGGTGGTCGGGCTCGGGAAAGGAGAACGAAAGCGAACGCGAACACAGCGCCTGGCGCTTCATGCCGTAGCGGCGGTTCACCCCGGGATGGCCGTAGAGCGCATCGCCAACGACGGGATGGCCGACGAATGCGAAATGGGCGCGGATCTGATGGGTGCGGCCGGTGATCGGTTCGATCTCCAGAAGCGAAAGCCCCTGTCGTTCCTCAAGCACGCGGTAGGCGGTCTTGATCGGCTTCGATCCCGGGATCGGCACATCGGCGACGCGGACGACCGACGCAACGTCGTCCTTGAGCAGCCAGGCCGAGAGGACCGCCTCCGGTTCGACCATGTATCCGGAGACGACGGCGAGATATTTCTTAACGATCCGATTCTCGCGCATCGCGGCCGCGAGCATCCCGGCGGCGACGGACGACCGCGTCACGATCAAAAGACCACCGGTGTTGAAGTCGAGGCGGTTGCCGGGGGCGCAGCCGGCGGCGTCGCGGAACGACGCGAGCGCGGAAAGGATGTCGGGCTCCCGCATCCCCCGTTCCGGATGCGAAAGCATGCCGGCGGGCTTGTCGACGACAAGCAGGTCGGGGTCCTCGAAGACGACCGAAAGCGACGCGGCGGGACGCACGATCCGATCGGCGCCGTCGCGGTCGACGATCGCGTCGCCCGCCGACAGGATCGCATGCGGGTCGGAGAGGGGGACGCCGTTGAGACTGAACCGCCCGGCCGCGACGGCCGCGGCCGCGGTTCCCGGAACGGTCGCCGCGAGGCGCCGGCGGAACCATGATTCGAATGTCAGATGGTGTTCGTTCGAGCCGACGACGTGGGTGCGCATGGGGTCTCCTTTCGGCGAAATGAAAAATCCCGGACGTCGGTCCGGGATTCGGGAACGGTCATCCGATGAGGACCTTTTCAGCGGGGTACTCGGTAGCCGAGGCGTACGGATGCCCCCAGTTCCGGTTGAAGAAGCCGAAGATCGTGATCGGTCCGAGACGGCCGATGAACATCACCACGACGACGACGAGCTTGGATGCGGTCGAGAGGAACGGGGTGACGCCGGTGGATAGGCCGACGGTGCCGAAGGCCGAGACGGCCTCGAAGAGCAGCGATTCGGGCGTTGATGCGAACATGATGTTATCCTGTTCGAAACCGACGAGGGCGAGGAACCCGACGAAGACGACGACGACCGCAAGGAACGCAAGCGTGAGCGCCTTGATCCGCGTCTCGTCGTCGATGCGGCGGTTCTTGATGATCGGGGACTTGCCGGTGAGGAAGGCGATCGTCGAACGATAGATCGTATATGCGGTGGTGGTCTTGATGCCGCCGCCGGTCGAGTTCGGCGAAGCACCGATGAACATGAGGAGGATCATCAGGGACAGCCCGGCGATGCCGAATCGGGAAAGGTCGACGGTGGCGAAGCCGGAGGTGCGGGCGGTGAAACTCTGGAAGAACGCCTGCAGCCAGGTGATCTCGGAACCGACGGCGAGCTTGAGAAGCAGGGTACCGGCGACGAGCAGGAAGCCCGTCGTCCTGAGGACGATCTTGGAGTAGTTCGTGAGCCCCTTCCAGGAGCGTTTCTTGAGGAGATCGAAGATGACGATGAAGCCGATGCCGCCGACGATCACGAGGAAGGCGGTGTTGAGGTTCAGGAGGAGGTCGTCGGCGTAAGGAATCAGGCTGGTGGCGCCGAGAAGGTCGAAGCCGGCGTTGTTGAAGGACGAAACGGCGTGGAAGGCGCTGTAGCCGAGCGCCGTCCAGAACGGATAGTCGCGGCTGAAGACGATGAGGTTGAGCCACATCCCGACGAACTCGAAGGCGAGCGAAGTCAGGACGATCGCCTTCACGAGCCGAACCATGCCCTGAAGCGAATTCTGGTTGAGCGCCTCGCGGACGACGACGCGCTCCATCACGCCGATGCGGATGCCGAGGAGGACGAGGACGTAGATCGCGATCGTGACGATGCCGAGGCCGCCGATCTGGATCAGAAGGGCGAGGAAGAACTTTCCGAAGACCGACAGCGTGGCGCCGAGGTCGGCGATCGTCGTCAGTCCGGTGACGCAGACCGCGGATGCCGACAGGAACAGCGCGTCGACGTAGGGAAGACGGCCGTCCTGGACGGAAATCGGCAGCGCAAGCACGATCGAGCCGAAGAGGATGATCGCGAGGAAACTGACGATGACGATCAGAAGCGGCGGCAGTTTCTTTTTTTTATGGACGGGATGATCTCCATGGACCATGGGCCTCGCCTCCTTTCGCGGACGGATCGACGAAAGTATTATACTACGTTTGGGCGGTGGATGCAAACGGCACCGCCGCGGAAAGGTTTCAGACGATTTTCGCATTCCGGGATTCCGCTCGACGCGGGGATGGGATATAATGGTCATTGTAAGACTGGAGGCGGTCGATCCATGCTCATCCTGCTCGGCCCGAGCGCATCGGGCAAAACCGAATCGGCGAAAATCATGTTGAACCGTTATCCGATCTCCCGCGTCGTGACTTGCACGACGCGCCCGAAGCGGGTAAACGAGATCGACGGCTTCGACTACCAGTTCGTCGACGAAGCCGAGTTCGACAGATTGATCGGCGAGCAGTATTTCGCCGAGACCGCGACCTACAACGGCTTCCGCTACGGGACGCCGCTGAACCAGCTTCGCGATGACAAGCTGATCATCCTCGAGCCGCGCGGACTCGCCTCGTTCCTTCAACTGAAGGTGTGCACCATCGTCGCGATCTACCTGCAGACCGAGGAATCCGTCCGCTACGAGCGGATGCGCTATCGCGGCGACACGAAGGAAGAGGCCGAACGTCGGCTCGCTTCCGACCGCGAACGTTTCGACATCTCCAGCATCGGATCTCTCGACATGGTGATTGACACGACGAACATGTCGGCTTCCGACATCGCCGACATGATCTACGGGAACTACAAGTTCCTGCTTGCGAAAAAGCAAAATCCCTTCGAACAGATGCAACTTTTCCCCGAGGAAGAGGGCTTTTGAGCGCGTTTGAGCATTACGGTTTCGTTTTCGCTTCCCATTTGATACAATAGGCTCGGAATTCGTAGATAAGTCCAAAAGGAGAATAACCAAATGTCCATCCAACTCACCAACGGCAATTTCCAAAAAGAAGTCCTGCAGTCCGAACTGCCCGTCATCGTCGATTTCTGGGCGATCTGGTGCGGCCCGTGCAAAGCCCTCGGCCCGACCATCGAACAGATCGCCGTCGACCTAGAAGGCAAGGTCAAGGTCGGCAAGGTCAACGTCGACGACGAGCCGGCGCTCGCCAACACCTACCGGATCTCCTCGATCCCGACCGTGATGCTCTTCAAGGGCGGCAAGGCCGTTTCCCAGGTCGTCGGCCTGATGAGCAAGGAAAACCTGCTGAAGCGCCTGGGACTGTAAGCATGGCAGACGTCATCGTTGTCGGCGGCGGTCCCGCGGGGATCTCCGCGGCCATCTACCTGCAGCGGTTCAAACGCGACGTCCTCGTGCTCATGAAAGACCAGGGAGCGCTCGGCAAGTCCGACGCGATCGAGAACTACTACGGCATCGTCGAGCCGATCTCCGGTCCCGACCTGATCGCCCGCGGCATCGCCCAGGCGGAACGCCTCGGGGTCAGGGTGCTGCGCGAGGAGGTTCTCGGAATCGAAGCCGGCGACGGTTTTTCGGTCAAGACCGCGAGCGGCGTCCATCCCGCCAAGGCGGTCCTGATGGCGACGGGCATGAGCCGCGCCAACCTGAAGGTCCGCCGCTTCAACGAGTTCGTCGGCCTCGGCATCTCGTACTGCGCCGTCTGCGACGGGTTCCTTTACCGTCAGAAGCGGATCGGCATCGTCGGGAGCGGCGAATTCATGCTCGAGGAACTCGACGTCCTGCGCAATTTCTCCAAGGACATCACCGTCTTCACGAACGGCGAATCCCTGGTACATCGTCCCGAAGGCGTCCGGATCGTGGAAGATCCGCTCGTCGAGATCCGGGGGACGGACCGTCTCGGCGGCGTCGCCACGGCGGGTACGGAGTATCCGCTCGACGTCCTCTTCGTTGCGGTCGGTACCGCTTCGGCGGCCGATTTCGCGCTTCGCATCGGCGCGCTCATGGAGAACAATCGGATCGTCGTCGACGCCGACTTCATGACGAACATCCCCGGGCTCTTCGCCGCGGGGGACTGCATCGGCGGGTTGTCCCAGATCGCGAAGGCCGTCTCGGACGGAGCCCATGCCGGCATCGCCATCCACAAGCATCTCAAATCGATCAAGTCCTGACGCGGTCGGGACTTTTTTCATCACGTTCAGGAAGCCGGCCCAAAGGCCGGTTTCTTGTGCTATAATGGGGAATGAGCGAAATCATGGATGTATTGGAGGATGCGACATGGAAGCAATCAACGCCCTCAGGCGCAAGATCGACGAGATCGACATCGAACTGCAAAGGCTCTTCATCGACCGGATGGAGACCGTTCGCGCGATCGCGGACGTCAAACTGAAGAACGACATGACCGTCTACGACCGCGACCGCGAACGTCAGGTCATGGAAGCGAACATGGCGCGGATCGAGGAATCGCCCTATGCCGACTACTACAGGCGTTTTCTAGAAAACGTCATGCAGCTCTCGAAGGACTATCAGAAATCGATCGTGAGGGACAACCTATGAAATGGATCGATCTGCGCAGCGACACCGTCACCCAGCAGACGCAGGAGATGCGCGACGCGATGTATCGCGCCGAGGTCGGCGACGACGTCTTCCAGGACGACCCGACGGTGAACGAGCTCGAACGGCTCGCGGCCGCCGCGTTCGGCAAGGAGGACGGCGTGTTCGTTCCTTCGGGAACATTCTCCAACCAGCTCGCCCTCTTCACCCACTGCAACCGCGGCGACGAGGTCATCCTCGACAAGAACGCGCACATCGTGCTGCACGAATCGGGCGCCTCGGCGATCATCTCCGGCGTCCAGCTGTTCACGATGGACGGCGTTGGCGGCGTCTGGAACCTCGCCAAGTACGAAGCCGCGATCAAGGAGAAGTCCCGCTTCACGCCGGGAACCCGTCTCGTCTGCCTCGAGAACGCCTTCAACGGCCACGCGATCGCCCTCGACTACATCGCGAAGGTCGCCGCCATCGCCCGCCGGCACGGCCTCAAGATCCATCTCGACGGCGCCCGCATCTTCAACGCGGCGGCCGCCCTCGGCTGCGACGTCAGGGACATCGTGCGCGACGCCGACTCGGTCTCCGTCTGCCTCTCCAAGGGGCTCGCCGCCCCCGTCGGCACCGTTCTCGTCGGGACGCACGAATTCTGCGAGCGCGCCAAGGACCGCCGCAAGCTCATGGGCGGCGGAATGCGCCAGGCGGGATTCCTCGCCGCCGCAGGCATCGTCGCGCTGACGAAGATGCCGAAGCGGCTTTCCGTCGACCACGCCAACGCCGCGTATCTCGACGAGCGTCTCTCGGCAATCGAGGGAATCGTCGTCGACCGCTCCGAGCGCGACATCAACATGGTGTTCTGGGACATCGCCGACGAACGCAAGTACGGTCTGCTCGACTTCCTCCTCGCCCACGGCGTCAAGATTCTGCCCTACGAGCATTCCTTCCGCTTCGTCACCCATCTGGACGTCGACCGCGCCGACATCGACCGCGTCGCTGACCTGGTGCGTTCCTTCTTCGCCTAGGATGGATCTGCTCTTCACGATCGTCAAGGTACCGGGGCTCGACCTCGGCGGATCCCGGATCGTGCGTCGCGCCTATCGCGCCGTGGTCGTCGACGGCGATCGCATCCTGCTCGTGAGAGATCGCCTTCACGGCGAACTCAAGTTCCCGGGCGGTGGCGCCGAACCCGGCGAATACGCGTTCGCCGCGCTGGCGCGGGAGACGGCCGAAGAGACCGGCTATCGGATCAAGTCGCGCATCCGTCCCTTCGGAATCGTGCGCGAATACGGTCTTGCGAACGACGGAACCACCGTCTTCGTGAACGAATCGCACTACTATTTCTGTTCCGTGCATCCCGAACCCGGACCGCAGCGGCTCTCCGAATACGAGGTCGAGTACGGCTTCGAACCGGTCTGGATCGCACTCGATCGGGCGATCGTGGAGAACGAGGCGGTTCCCGACGATCCGGCGATCGCGTGGAAGCGACGCGAGACGGAAGTCCTGAAACTGCTCCTTGGGAGGAAAATCACATGAGAATCAACGTCTTCATCTCCTCGACCGGACATTGTTCGCGGCGCGAGGCGGACCGCCTTGTGGAGGCGGGACGCGTCATGGTGAACGGCATCCGCGCCGCAATCGGCATGGACGTCGCCGACGGCGACCGTGTCACCGTCGACGGAAAGCCCGTCGTCCATGATCGGCCGACGGTCTACATCGCCTTCCACAAGCCGGCCGGCATCGAGTGCACCACCGATACGGCGAAGAAGGACAACATCGTCTCCTTCATCCGCCACAAGGAACGGATCTTTCCGATCGGCCGTCTCGACAAGGATACCACCGGCCTGATCCTGCTCACCAACGACGGCCAGATCGTCAACCGCATCCTTCGGGCCGAGAACGCCCACGAGAAGGAGTACGTCGTCGTCGTCGACGCCCCGATCGACGAGGCGTTCGTGAAGGCGATGGAGGCGGGGGTCGAGATCTACAATCCGGTCCGTCACGAGAAGACGACGACGCTCCCTTGCAGGATCGTTCCCGTCGATGGGACGACGTTCCGGATCGTGATCACCCAGGGCCTCAACCTGCAGATCCGTCGGATGTGCGAAGCGCTCGGCCGCCACGTCGAGGAACTGGTCCGGATCCGCGTGATGAACGTCACGCTCGGCGGCCTTCCCGTCGGCGTCTGGCGGAACCTGACGGCGGCGGAGACGGCCGGTCTGATGAAAATGCTTGCGTCGTCCGACGCCGGGTCGAAGCGAAAATAGTTGTCGCGCACGCAAGCGTCTGTGATATAATATCTTCTGGCTTTTTTGAGACAACAGGAGAACGGGCCGACGCTCGTTTTCATACAGGAGGAAATGCGATGATTCTGAACAGGGCAGGCGGCATCCAGATCGAATGCATGAAGCAAATGTCGAAGACGATGCCTTTGCATGAATTCCTCGATCCGCGCTTCGTCTACATCCCGCTTCTCCAGCAGAACGCCCCGCTCAAGCGGGTCGTCGAAGTCGGGGACTACGTCAGGATCGGACAGACGGTGGCGCTTCGGGAAGGGTTCGGCGCGATGCCGATCCACGCTTCGGTCAGCGGCAAGGTGACCGCCGTGAAGAAGGCGTGGCACGCGTCCGGCCGGATGGCCGATGCGATCGAGATCGAGAACGACCACCAGAACGCCGTCGACGAGTCGATCCGGCCCGAGGCGGATACGGACCGCTTCACGCGGGAGGAACTCGTCAAGAAGATGCAGGACGCCGGTCTTTCCGGACTCGGCGGAGCCGGGTTCCCGACCTACGTCAAGTACCAGGCGAAGACCCCGATCGACGTCGTGATCTGCAACGCGGTGGAGTGCGAACCGTACATCACCTGCGATTACATGATGATCGAGGCGCATCCGGAGAAACTCCTGAAGGGACTCAAGTACCTGATGCGCGCCGCCGGCGCGCCGCGCGGCGTCGTCTGCTTCAAGGCCTACAACCTCGGCATCGTCGAGTCGCTCCAGCCGTTCCTTGCGAACTATCCCGAGATCGAACTCCACCCGGTCAAGGACATCTATCCCGCCGGCTGGGAGAAATACCTCGTGCAGCAGGTGACCGGCAAGAGCTATCCGAACCTGCCCGCCGAAGCCGGCGCGATCGTCGACAACTCCTCGACCGCGATCGTCTACGCCGACGTCGTCGAGAAGAACATCCCGCTCATCTCCCGCCCGATCACGATCACCGGAGAAGGAATCAGGAACCCGCGCAACTTCGTCGTTCCAATCGGCACCCCGGTCAAGGAACTCGTCGCCCTCTGCGGCGGCTACGTCGACGGCCTCGATCCGGCGAAATCCGTCTACATCGCCGGCGGTCCGATGACCGGACGGGCGATCATGATCGACGAGCTCGTCGTGAACGATACGCTCGGCTCCGTCATCGTCAAGCCGCTGCCGGAGGAACGGAACCATCCCGCCTGCCTCGGCTGCGGCCGCTGCGCCGACGTCTGTCCGGTCAAGCTCGCGCCGACGGAGATCCAGCGCGCGTTCGAGATGAACGACAAGGACGCCGTGCGGGCGCTCAACGCCAGCCGATGCATGCAGTGCGGGCTCTGTTCCTACGTCTGCCCCTCGCACATCGAGATCAGCGATTTCGTCTTCAAGGCGAAAGAGCTTCTGAGGAAGTGAACCCATGGCCCGATTCGCCAACGTCAAGGCACCGTATCTGCGCCTGACCGATGACCGGAAATACGGCACCGGCACGATCCAGCGCGACTTCATGATCGCGCTCCTGCCGGTGATCCTGTTCGCCTTCTACAAGAACGGCGTCCAGGTCTATCTCGACGGCAACGTCACGCTGCTCGAGATGTTCTACCCGCTCGTCTTCATCCTCCTCGGCGGATTCACGTCGACGCTGCTTGAAGCGCTCTTCTTCATCGTCACCGACAAGTCGGTCCGGAACATGAAGGCGCTCGGCGCGAAGCTCTCCGTCTCCTACGCCGCCATCCCCGGCCTCCTGCTCGCGATGATTCTGCCGCTGTACACCCCGATCTGGGTCCTGCTCTTCGGCTGCGTCGCCGCGACCCTCGTCGGCAAGATGCTCTTCGGCGGCTTCGGCTACAACGTCTTCAACCCCGCCCTGATCGGCTATCTGGCGGTCGCGTTCACGCTCTACGGCGTCATCCAGGACGCCGGCGGCGCGCTCAACGCCTCCGAAGTCATCCTCGACGCCGCCGGCGGCGCGACCCCGCTCGGGGCGCTCGTCGAAGGCGAGGGACTCTCCTACGCGACCCTCGTCGCCCCCTACGGCAACCTCTGGAACTTCTTCCTCGGAACGATTCCCGGCGCCATCGCCGAGACCGGCACGATCGCGATCCTGGCCGCTTACGCCTGGCTCGTCGTCCGCCGGGTGATCAAGTGGTACGTTCCCGCCGTATATGTCGGCACCGTCTTCCTGCTCTCCTGGATCATCGGCGCAATCGCCGGCGCGGAAGGACTCTGGTTCCCGCTCTACAGCATCCTTTCCGGCGGTCTCATGTTCGGCGCCGTGTTCATGGCGACCGAACCGGTGACGACGCCGCGCAACCCGCTCGGCAAGATCGTCTTCGCGCTCTTCCTCGGCGTCTTCACGATTCTCTTCCGGTTCGTCGGCGACCTGCCCGAGGGCGTCGCCACGGCGATCGTCTTCATGAACATCTTCACGATGCCGATCGACAACTGGACCGCGGTCATCCGCTCCGAGTTCGGATCGAAGTCCGTCTTCGTGAAGGGCGCCCCGAAGGTCAAGAAGCCGATTCCGAAGTACGTCGTCAAACTCGTCGTTCTCGTCGTCCTGATCGTCCTCATCGGACTCTACGGCGCCCTCAAGGCGGGCGGGATGTTCTCCGCTTCGATCCTGCCGTTTTCGGGGAGGTTGTTCTAAATGAAGAAGATCATTGCCCGGCACGGTCTGCTTGCGGCGGTTGTCTCGCTCCTCGTCCTCGTCTTCGCGTTCGGCGGCGTCTACAGCCGCTTCATGACCGCACAGATCGAAGCGCGCGCCAACGAAGGCGCGAACGCCGAATGGCTCGCGATGTTTCCCGGCGCGAACCGCGCCGAGGAGTTCATCATCGCCGACATCTTCCAGAAAACCTACGCCCTTGCGGGCGGACGCGGCGATTTCACGCCGACGATCGTCGCCGCGTACAAACTTTACGCGGGTGACGTGGACACCGCCATCGGCGTCATCTACGTCGTCGAATCGCACGGGAAGTTCCCCGGCGTGCGGATCGCCTACGCGTTCGACCTCGCGACCGATACGGTCGCATCGGTCCGCGTCATCGCCCAAGCAGAGACGCCTTCCTACTACGGCACCCTCGGCACGGCGTTCTTCGCCCAGTTCGACGGCATGGCGCTTGACGACATCGCCCTCGGGGTCGACGCCGTCGCCGGCGCGACCTACTCGAGCAAGTCCTTCGAGATCGCGCTCCTCTGCGCCCGCGAACAATACGCCGCCGACTTCGGCTTCGTGATTCCGTCGGTCGTCATGACCCTGAATTCCGTCGTCTACAACACCGACCCCGCCACCTGGGACGCGATGCCGTTCATCGCCGACGCGACCTACGGCGAGGAAGACACGAACGTCGTCGTCTACCTCGACGAGACCTTCGCCTACGCCGGCCTCGTCTCCGGCGTCGAGCCGGAAGCGGACGTCAAGGCCGCGATCAAGTCGTACGCCGCGAACGCCGGAACGGTGAGCGCGAACGTCCGCTTCGTGGAATTCGACGTCGATTCGCGTGAACTCGTGATCGAGTCGCGCGGCTATTCCGCGAATTCGATCGAAGTCAAGTTCGTCCTGAACGCGACCCTCGACGGCATCGTCTCCTACGAGGTCGACTCCAACGAATCCTACCACGAGGAATACAACGAGCTTTACAACCATGACCTGGGCGAAGCGCCCTACGTCGAGGAGAACATGATCGACCAGTATCAAGCGGACGAACCCGTCATCGACGGCGTCGCCGGCGCGTCGATCACGTCGGCGGCGATGCAGAAGCTGATCGCGCTGCTCGATACCTTCCTCGCCGCGAACGGCGGAGGTGACTGATCATGAAAAAAGGACTCACGTCAGGACTCGTCCTGCTCGTCCTCGGCCTCGTCGCCGGCCTTCTGCTCGGCGTCGTCAATGCGATCACGGCGCCGATCATCGCCGCCAACGAACTGGCTGCGAAACTCGAGGCGCTGACCGTCTTCTATCCCGACATCCAGACCGCCTACGACGTCACCGAGATCGCCCTCGACGGCGACATCGACACGATCTACCTTCTGAAAGACAAGACGTCCGGGACTCCCGTGGCCGCCGTCTACAGCGTCTCCAAGGCCGGCTACAAGTCGAACGTGGCGATGCTGATCGCGGTCAACGCCGACGGATCCGTCCAGGGCTACGCCTTCATCGGCAACGGCGGCACCGAAGGCCTCGGCCTCGACCTCGCGTCGTCCGACTTCGGGATGACCGGCGCGCAGGTGACGGATGCGACCGCCTTCGACGCGATCGCCGGCGCCTCGGTCACGAGCGGCGGCGTGCTTTCCTGCTTCCAGGCGGTGGCCGCCCGCTATGCGGTCGATCTGGGAGGTGAGTGAGATGACGTTCAAGGAAGCCAGGGACAACTTCTTCAAGGGTTTCGTGAAGGAGAATCCGCTCTTCGTCACGATCCTCGGAACCTGCCCCGCGCTCGCGATCACGACCAAGGTCGAGAACGCGATCGGGATGGGCATCGCGCTCTTCTTCGTCCTCATCCTCTCCAACCTGCTCGTCTCGCTCGTCACCTTCAAGCCGAAACTGCGCGCGCTCGTGATGCCGGTCCGCATTCCCGTCTACATCGTCCTGATCGCGACCCTCGTCGTCATCACCGAGATGCTCATGGAGGCGTTCCTGCAGCCGCTGTACGTGACCCTCGGCGTGTTCATCCCGCTGATCGTCGTCAACTGCATCATCTTCGGCCGCGCCGAAGCGTACGCGAGCGACCACAAGCCGGTCGAGTCGATGATCGACGGCGCCGGCATGGCGCTCGGCTTCACGATGGCGATCGTGGTCATGAGCTTCTTCCGCGAACTGCTCGGATCCGGAACGCTGACGATCTGGACCCAGGGCGACGCCAACGTCTTGCTCGATCTTCGCTTCATCTACGATTTCCTCGGCATCACCCCGATCGACATGTTCCAGAAACCGGTCGGCGCATTCGTGACGTTCGGGCTCATTCTCGCCGTCATCGCCGCGGTCTCCAACGCGAAGGCGGACAAGGCGAAAGCCGCCGCAGGGGTGAAGAAATGACCAATCTGCTTACGATCGCGTTCACCGCGTTCTTCATCGAAAACGTCCTCCTCAACCAGTTCCTCGGCATCTGCTCGTTCATCGGCGTCGGCAAGAAGCGGAGCTCCTCGCTCGGCATGGGCATGGCCGTCGTCGTCGTCATCCTCCTCGCCGGCATGTCCACGTGGGCGATCTACCGCTACGTGATGGAACCGCTCGAGATCGGCTACATGAGGACGATCGTGTTCATCCTCGTGATCGCCGCCCTCGTCCAGATGATGGAGACGATCATCAAGAAGTTCTCGCCGGCCCTCTACAAGGCGCTCGGCATCTACCTGCCGCTGATCACCACCAACTGCGCCGTCCTCGGCGTCGCGATCACGAACGTCACCCGCGACTATTCCTTTGCGGAGATGCTCGTCTACTCGGCGGCGATCCCGCTCGGCTACCTGTTCGTGATGTACATCTACGCGATCATCCGCGAGAAACTCGAGCTCAATCCGATTCCCAAGGCGTTCCGCGGCGTACCGATCGCGATGATCCTCGCGGCGATCCTCGCCATCATCTTCTCGAGATTCGGAGGGCTGATCTGACATGGGCATCCTGATTCCGCCGCTCGTCCTGGGCGGCCTCGGCATGATCCTCGGACTGATGATCTATTTCGTCGCCCAGAAGTTCGGCGTCGAGGAGGACCATCGCATCCAGGACGTCGAGCATCTCCTGCCGAACTACAACTGCGGCGCCTGCGGCTACCCCGGATGCAAGGGGATGGCGGAAGCCATCATCGCCGGCAAGGCGGTCCCGGCGCAATGCAAGCCTATCAAGAAGGAAGAGATCGAGATCCTGAACCAGTATCTCGAAGCCCTCAAGACCGGTACGCCGGTCCCGGCGGGCACGAAGTGACCAGCAGAGGCGAATATTTGTTCGCCTCTGTTTTCTTACAGGATTGTTGCAGCGGCGGGCGGTCGAAAGACCATTGCAATCGCTGACGATTTAGAGTATAATATGCGATGGATTTTCAATACATAGGAGGAATAGACATGAAGAAACTGCTTTTAGTGCTTTTTGTTTTACTCGGAGCCGTGTCGCTTCTCGGCTGCAACACCAGTGAATTCAAAGTCGACGGAGAATTCACCGCGTACAGGGCACAGGTTTCCAGCAACAAGCCTCAGGTCACCATGGTGACCGTGACCATCGAAGACGGCGAAATCGTCGGCTACGACATCGACGTCCGCCAGGGCACCAGAACCTCGACGGGCGATCCGGCCGTCTACAGCTGGGCCTGGAACGCACAGACGAAGAAGGAACTCGGCTACGGCTACCACATGTTCTACAGCACCTACCAAGCCACCGATGAAACCCCGACCGAAGCCGAATACATCACCTGGCTCGGCGCGAACGACAAGCTCGAGTGGTTCGAACAGGCCGAAGTCATCGAAGCCTACTGGCTCGCCAACGGCGTCGACTCGATCGTTCCGGTCGAAGGCGAATTCCCGGCCGAAGTCGGCGTTTCGATCTCCGACTCCGACTATGTCGCCCTCGCCGCCGAAGCCGTCGCGAACGCCAAGCTCGGCAAGTTCCAGGCGATCGCCTGCTCCGGCACCGACCTCTACAGCGCGTCGATGATCGTAAGCGAGAAGGGCGTCGTCAGCGAACTCAAGCTCGATACGCTCCAGGCTACCAAGAGCACCAGCGCCGGCACCTTCGTCTGGAAGGATTCCACCAAGCAGCAGCTCGGATTCGCCTACCATCTCCATTACAGCACATACGCCGCGACCGACGAAACCCCGTCCGACGCGGAATATGAAACCTGGCTCGCCGCGAACGACAAGCTCGAATGGTTCCAGCAGGCCAACCTGATCACCGACTACATCCTCGCGAACGGCTGGAACGCCAACCTGCAGCCGATCGAGGGCGACGGCGTCTCGCTCGACGGGACCACGCCGCTTGCGGCCTGCGCCGGCGTCTCGATTTCCACCGCGACCTATTTCCAAGTCCTCGGAGACCTCTTCGGAGCCGTTGCCGAAGGCGAAATCAAGTAAGGATCCATCCTCATGCATCGAAGCCGCCCGTCGGGGGCGGCTTTTTTGTTTCCACGAGCCGTGCGTTATGCTATAATGGGCGTGACCCGTCGGAAAGGAGGACGTCCATGGAACCGATCCTGATCGCCATCATCGCCGTCACTTCCGCCATCGTCCTTCTCGGCGTCCCGAGGGTGGCTTCCCGACTGGCGGAGAAGCGTCGCCGTGCGGCGATCGCCGCCGCCTTCCGCACTATCGCCGAAAACGCGGTCGTGACCTTTTCCGGCAACCGGTGCGACGTCGAGACCGACGGCGCGTTCTATGCCGTCAAGGTCGTCCCCCTCCGCTTCGGATCCGAACTGATCCTCACCAATCGCCTCTACTGGTGCGAGAACGACGATCCGGGGAACTGGAAGCGGTCGACGAAGCCGACGCTCGTGAAGGGCGTCGCGGCGTTTCTCGAGGAGACCCCGAACACCGCGAAGCGGATCGTCAGGATCGCCCTCCTCTATCCGACGGCGCATAACGTGACGCGCTATCTGAACGAATCCGACGTCGAGCTGGTCCGCCCGGAGAAGGCGGTCGAAGGCGTCCATTTCGTCCCGTTCGACCGGCTGAAGGCCTTTTTGAAAATCGTCGATCAAAAGTAGTGGACAAATCGAACGCTTTGGATTATCATATTCAATGCACGCGCCATTAGCTCAGTTGGTAGAGCAAATGACTCTTAATCATTGGGTCCCGGGTTCGAGTCCCTGATGGCGCACCAGCGCATGATCGGGCAGAGATGGAAATCTCTGCCTTTTTTCATTCCTCCGATTCCGCCGACCGCCCGATCATGGTACAATCGCATCGGGGGTGAGGGAGTTGCTCGAACCGTTCGATCCTCGGAAACACGATTCCGACCGCGTCGCATCGCTTTTGTGGCGCTCCGATCCGGAATTCAACGCCCTGGTCTACGGGCCGGGCGAAGAGGGAACGAAAGTCCTCCGCGCGCTGCTGGACCGGGGAACGTCCTACTTCGCCGCGCCCCATCTCCGGTGCGCCGTGCTGGACGGAGACGTCGTCGGCGTCGTCTCCAGCCATCCGGTCCGCGACCGCCGTCGTCTCGGACGAGCCGCCGGCGCCGCCTTCATGGCGACTTTCGGGGGATTCGGATTCCTGAAGCGCCTGCCGACGCTTCTGCGCCTCGGCGCAATCCTGCGGGGAACGATGCCGCGGGAGGCGACCTACGTCGTCTATCTCTGCGTGGCGGAAGAATTCAGGCGGAAGGGGATCGGCCGCGTCATCCTCGAGGAACTCGGTCTGGGAACGACGCCCCTCGCCCTGCACGTGAGCGGCAGGAACGTCGCGGCGATCGCGTTCTACGAGGCGCTCGGGTTCAGGGCGTCGGTGCGCCACGCCGGGACGGCGGACGGCGATCGTCACGACGCGATCATGATGCTCTGCGAAGCGCCGGAATCGCATCTGTCCCGACCAAACGCGCGCAAGTTGTGATATAATATATAAAGACTTTTCCGGACGACGAATCCGTCCCGGTCCTCGCGAACGGGGTCCGTCTCGTCCTGTCAACCCAAGGGAGGTACCACATGAACCTGTTCATCGACACCGCCATCATCGAAGAAATTCAGACCGCTGCGACCTGGGGCATCGTCGCCGGCGTCACCACCAACCCCTCGCTCATCGCCAAGGCGGGCAAGGACCTGCTTTCCGTGATCCGCGAGATCACGACCCTGATCGACGGACCGATCAGCGCCGAGGTCAAGGAAGGGCTCGCCGACGCGATGGTCGAGGAAGCCTTCGGCTACGCCCGTCTCCATCCGAACATCGTGATCAAGTTGCCGATGACCCTCGAGGGCATCAAGGCCACGGCCCGCCTCTCCAAGCTCGGCATCAAGACGAACGTGACGCTCGTCTTCAGCGTCCCGCAGGCGATCGCCGCGGCGAAGGCCGGAGCGACCTACGTCTCGCCCTTCATGGGGCGTCTCGACGATTTCACGAACGATCCCGAGGCGGGTTACCGGCTGCTCGAGGACATCCGCGTCGCCTTCGACAACTACGGGATCGAAACGGCGATCATCGCCGCCTCGATCCGCCATCCGAAGCACGTCGAGCAGGCCGCCCTAGCCGGCGCCGACGTCGCCACGATCCCCTACAAGGTGTTCCTGCAGATGCTGGAGCACCCGCTCACGACCAAGGGCCTGGAAATCTTCCGAAACGCGGGCAAGTGACACCGGACGGCCGGCGACGGCCGTCTTTTCTTCGTTTGGACATCGATCGCCGGTTTTTCCCGGCTGAAGGAAGGGCGCATCATGGAAGAGGAACGGAAATTCACGGTCAAGCAGGGAATCCGGAACGTCCTGCTGATCGGACTGGTGTCGATGTTCATCGACCTGTCCACGGAGATGGTCTACCCGCTCGTGACCATCTACCTTTCGACGTTCACGACGATCGCCGTCGTCGGCGTCATCGAAGGTGTCGCCGAAGCGACGGCTTCGCTCCTCAAGGTCTACTCCGGGTTCGTCGGCGACAAATATCAGAACAAGAAGCGGCTCGCGTTCATGGGCTATGCGAGCGCCCTGCTCTACAAGATCCTGCTGTTCTTCTCGTTCAGCTGGGTGGGCATCCTGTTCGCACGCCTCGTCGACCGCATCGGCAAGGGCATCCGCACCGCGCCGCGCGACGCGCTCGTCGCCGCCTCGGGGGGAAAGGAGCTCGGCCGCGCCTTCGGGCTGCACAAGACCTTCGACATGTTCGGGGCCGGATCCGGCGTGCTCGTCTCGATCCTGCTCTACCGCCTGCTCGTGAGCGAAAGCGGGACGCTCGTCGACGTCCAGGCCTTCAAGTCGATCTTCCTGATTTCGATCGTGCCGACCCTCCTCGGGCTGATCGCGCTTGCGTTCGTCGTCGAAAAGAAGGACGCGCGCCCGTCGGGAGAGAAGTTCACGCTCAAGGGACTCCGGCTCGACCGCCGCGTCTCCGGTTACCTGCTGATCGTGTTCGCGTTCGCGATCGGCTATCCGTCCGACGCCTTTTTGATCCTGCGGGCGGGCGATGCCGGGTTCGACACGGCGTCGATGCTCTTCCTCTACTTCATCTACTACGTGTCCGGATCGCTTTTGTCGTATCCGCTCGGCAAACTTTCGGATCGCATCGGCCGGCGGAAGCTCGTCGTCCCCGCGTACCTGCTCTTCGGCTTCGTCTACCTCGGCTTCGCCTTCGCGGACCGGGCGTGGATGTTCTACGGCCTCTTCGTCGTCTACGGTCTCTTCACGGCGATGGTGAACGGAGCGGAGAAGGCGTTCCTCTCGGAGTACGCGCCGAAGAATGTGCGCGGCACCGTACTCGGGCTCTACGGCACGGCCCAGGGGATCGGCTATCTCTTCGCCTCGATCATCGCCGGCCTGCTCTGGGACGGTCTCGGACCATACGCCCCGTTCTTGCTCGGGGCGGCGCTCGGCGTCGCGTCCGCGGCCGCATCGCTCGTCGTCATGTCGGTCCGCCCGAAACGGGATCCGGCATGACCCGCCGCCTACGGCGGCCTTTCATTCCTTCGGAAACCCTATCCAAACACTTTGAAGTATGATATAATACCGACTATGTGCGCAAGGAGACCCAATCCATGAGAGACATCCTAACCAAAATCCGGTCGATCCTCGCCGAGGACGAACCCCGCTACAGCCAGGAACCGTCGCGCCGCGCGGATACGTATTTCCCCGACGACGACTTCGAACCGAGCGAATTCTACGCGGACCTCTACCTGCTCGTCAAGAACGTCGACGACTTCTACGGACCCAACTCGGAACCGAAGGCGGCCCGCCTGCTCGAATCGTTCATCCTCGAAAGCCTCGTCGTCTGCAAGTCCGATCCCGAGGTGATGCTCGTCGAATCGGGCGACGACTACGTCAAGGCGACGGCGTATACGCCGGACGGCGACAGCGCGGTCGAACTGTTCGACGACGCCGTCGACATCAACACGATGCTCGAGACCTACAACCTCGCGCTCGCCGAGCACGGCTATCCGCAGATCGAGGCGGGCATCGGCCTCGCCGCCTTCCAGGAGACGATCGCCGACGACGAACTGCCCGATCCGGACGCCGTCACGATCGGCGAACCGCAGAGCGGCTACGATGTCGCCTACGACGGACGGGAACTCGCGCTTCGGCTCGCCGAACGCGCCAACGACGGCCAGTTCGACCCGCTCGTCATGGACGAGACCTTCTACGGCATCCTCGCCGACCTCGAGGACGAGAAGCGCTTCCTCGACGAGAACATGCGCCGCGTCGAGTTCGAAGGCGAGGAACTCGCGGTGTACCACGGCAACATCGTCGCCACCGAAGACTGACCGGCATCCCGGAACGAAGACAAGGAGAACTGACTATGGACCTGTTCAAGAAATGCGATGAGTTCACGATGGTGGACGAATACAAGGCGCTCGGCGTCTACCCCTATTTCCACGCTCTCGAAACGAAGCAGGACATCGAGGTCGTGATGGAGGGCGAGCGCAAGATCATGATCGGCTCGAACAACTACCTCGGCCTCACGGGCGATCCGCGCGTGATCAGGGCCGGCATCGATGCGCTCGCCGAATTCGGCTCCGGCGTCTCCGGTTCCCGCTTCCTGAACGGCACCCTGACGACCCACGTCAGACTCGAGAAGGAACTCGCGGAGTTCCTCCACAAAGATGCGGTCGTCACGTTTTCGACCGGCTTCCAGTCCAACCTGGGAATCATCTCCGCGATCGCCGGCCGCAACGACCTCGTCTTCAGCGACCGCGAGAACCACGCCTCGATCTACGACGGCGTGAAGCTTTCGTACGCGACCCTCGTCCGTTACAAGCACAACGACATGGCCGACCTCGAGAGGTGTCTGTCCGAGGCCGATCCGTCGAAGGGTTTCCTGATCGTCACCGACGGCGTCTTCTCGATGTCCGGCGACATCTGCGACCTGCCCGGGATCGTCCGTCTCGCGAAGCAGTACGGCGCCCGCGTGATGGTCGATGACGCCCACGGCTTCGGCGTCCTCGGCGCCCACGGCCGCGGCACGGCCGAGCATTTCGGGCTCGAGCAGGACGTCGACATCATCATGGGAACCTTCTCCAAGTCGCTCGCCTCGCTCGGCGGATACATGGCCGCCGACCGCAAGATCGTCGAGTTCGTGAAGCACAAGTCGCGCCCGTTCATCTTCTGCGCGGCGATCACGCCGGCGAACGCCGCCTGCGCGCTCGAAGCCCTGCACATCCTGAAGGACGAGCCGGAGCGCCCGAAGGCGCTGCTCGACATCGCCGCCTACGTCCGCGAGGGGCTCAAGACCCGCGGCGTCAAGATCATCGAAAACTCGATCGTCCCGATCATCCCGATCTACACCTACTCCGTGCTCCGCACGCTCGTCGCCTGCAAGGTGCTCTTCGAGCGCGGCGTCTACGTGAACCCGGTCCTTCCCCCGGCGACCCCCGAAGGGGAATGCCTGATCCGCACCAGCTACACCGCCACCCATACCAAAGCGCTCATGGACGAAGCGGTCCAGATCATCGCCGACGTGCTCCGGAGCCTGCCGGAGAAGGACGAGGACCTGCTCGCGCTGCTTCATGCCCGCCATGAATAGGACGGTCGTCGTCACCGGTGCCTCGAGCGGCATCGGCTACGCGATCGCATCGCATCTCGCCGCGGCCGGCTGGACCGTCGTCGGGCTCTCCCGCACGCTGCCGAAGAAGCCCTACGCCTTCGACTACGTCACCGCCGACCTGACCCGCGAGGACGACGTCCTCCACGCGGTCAAGGACGGCATCCTTGTGAAGCATCCCCGCATCGACGCCCTCGTCAACTGCGCCGGGATGGGGATCTCCGGCGCGATCGAGGAGACGCTCCTTGCGGACGCGAAGCGCCAGTTCGACGTCAACCTCTTCGGCGCCTTTGCGATCACGAAGGCGCTCCTTCCCGCCCTCCGCGCATCGCAGGGACGGATCGTGAACGTCTCGTCCGTCGCCGCCGAGCTGGCGATCCCCTTCCAGGCCTTCTACTCGATGTCGAAGGCGGCGCTGAACGCCTTCAACGACACCCTCCGGCTCGAACTCCGGCCGCTCGGCGTGCAGGTCGCCGCGGTCCTTCCCGGCGATACCGCGACCGGCTTCACGGACAGCCGCGAGAAACGTGCCGGATCGACCGGCGTCTATGACGCGCGGATCGCCCGTTCGGTGGCGAAGATGGAGACCGACGAACGGCACGGGATGCCTCCCGAAGCCGTCGCCAGGGTCGTCGGCCGGGTTCTGGACCGGCGGAGGATGCCGCCGCAGGTCGCGGTGGGATTCCAGTACAAACTGTTCCTGTTCCTGAAGAGGATCCTGCCGAAGCGGCTCGTCGAAGCGGTCGTCTACGGCATGTACGGAAAATGAAAGGGATCGGCCCGCGGGCCGATCCCTTATGTTTTCATGCGTCGATCAGTTGAAGGTGAAGGTCAAAACCGCGGTGTCCCCGACGGACACGATCGCGACCGTGAAGTTCATCGTGCGCGACGTCTGGTACCACCGGTAGACGGGTTCGATCGTCTGACGGAAGACGTCTCCTGCCTGGAAGAGGTCGCCGTCCTCGCACCATGCATCGTACGGGATGCGGTCGTTCTCGTCCGCCTCGATGATCTTGAGGAACTTGTGCGCCGTGTCGGAGTTGTTGTAGTTGAAGATCGTCCAATACGCGGAATCCTCGATGTATCCCTGCCCGATGCGGGCGTCGACGTGGTGGATCAGGACGCCCGGGATCGTGAAGAGGTAGTAGTTGTCGTAGGCGTTCAGTCCCGTCGGGGTGTAGTAGGAGATCAGGAGGTACTCGTCGAAGATCGTGCCGCGCCATTCGTCGATCACCAGGATCGTCTCGCCCGCGGCGACGAACGGGGCGATGTCGACGGTCATCGAGGAGGTGACGACGAGCGGCGTGATCCAGCCGAGCAGGATCTTCGAGATCGCGCTGTGGTCGCCAACGGCGTAGTCCATCATGTCGGCGCCGCCGACGCCGCCCGCGTTGTACGCGTCGGAATCGTCGTAGTCGTAGTAGTCGTCGAGGCCGAGCATGTGGCCGGTCTCGTGGATCAGGGTGTGCGCGTCGACGCCGGCCGATCCCGCCTCGAGCAGGAAGTCGGTGCCCGACCAGCAGAAGTAGTTGGGTGTGACGCCGTCGAAATAGTCCTCGCCCACGTAGTAGTAGTAATCCTGATAGGCCCACCAGAGATCCGATCCGGACTTATACGAGACGGGCGCGGTGTAGAGGACGTAGACGCCGTCGAGGTAGCCGTCGGCGTTTGCGTCGTAGTCGGAATAGTCGATCTGGCCGTCGTAATAGGTCATCATCTCGTAGATGAGGTCCGATTCGGTATAGTAGTCGAGCCAGTCTTCCTCGTAGTAGGCGACGGTTTCGGACGCATGGTAGGAGAAGATGTCGGCGTCAAGCGACAGTTGTCCGTACGAACTCTTGGCATAGAAGGACGCGAGCGATTCCCACGCGGTGTCCGCGGACGCGCCGTTGAAAGCCTTGTCGACGTCGGCGAGGGTGACGCCGGAAGAAGCCAGCCGGGCGTCGGTGAAATCGATCACGAAGACGAGCAGCTTGACGTTCCCCGTCGCCGGGATTCCGACATAGTCCAGTTCGTCCTGAAGGAGCGAATAGCCGGTCGGGACGAACGGCTGCGCGCCGGTCTGCGTCGTCGTGGTCGTCTGCGTCGTCGTGGTTTGCGTGGTGGTCGTCTGGGTCGTCGTTTGCGTGGTGGTCGTCATCACGGTCGTCGTCGGCGCGGAGGTCGTCTGCGTCGTGGTCGGCAGAGTGGACAGGGTCCCCTCCGTCGTGGTCGTCGCGGCAGTCGTCGCCGACGATGAAATCCCGGTCGTCGGCGCGGACGTCGACAGCGGCGACGTCGACGCCGTCGTCACGTTCGTCGTGGGAACGGTGAAGGTGGGAAACAGGCCGCACGCCGTCAGGGTTGCGGTCAGGATCAGGATGCTCAGGATGGCGATGCGTCTTTTCATGGATGACCTCCGTATGGGTAACATTATATCATATCATAAGGCCGGACGAAATCAAGGGACGTTATGTTATCATATTCACGAGAGATGGTGGTTTCCATGGTGCTTGAGAAAATCCGCTGCGGACGCGTCGACGTGAACGGCGACGGAGTCGTCGCCGCGGGCGCGAAGACATATTACGTGGAAGGGCTTCTGCCCGGCGAGACGGCGGACATCGAGGTCGCCGGTGCGAACGGGAACGTCCTGAAGCGCTACGATTCGTCGTCCGTGCGCGTCCGGCCGCGGTGCCCCCAGTACGCCCTCTGCGGCGGCTGCACGCTCCAGCATCTGGCGTACGGGGAGCAGCTTGCGGTCAAGACCGCCTACGTCAGGGAATGCCTCGACGCCGCCGGGCTCGTTGCCGAGACGCTGATCCCGTGCATCGGGATGAAGGAGCCGTGGAACTACCGCGGAAAACTCCAGATGGCGATCTCCGAGAAAGGGAAAAGGATCCTCGCCGGCTTCTACGAGGAGAACACCCGCAAGGTCGTGAACGCCGACGACTGCGACATCCAGGACAAGACCGGCAACGCAATCGTCCACACGTGCAAGCAGCTCTTCGCCAAGCATCGCATCGAACCCTACCGCGAGGACAAGGGCACCGGCCTCGTCCGGCACGTCCTCGTCCGCGTCGCGGCCGGCACCGGCCAGATCCTCGTCGTCTTCGTGACGGTCGCGGAGGCCTTCCCCGGACGAAACAATCTCGTCACCGATTTGCGCGCCGCCCATCCCGAGATCACCTCGATCGTCCAGAACGTCAATCCGCGGACGACGCCGATCGTCCTCGGCGAGCGCGAGCGGATCGTCTACGGAAAGGGGTTCATCGAAGAGGAACTGATGGGAAAGAGGTTCCGCATCGGTGCGAAGACCTTCTTCCAAGTCAATCCGAGACAGACCGAAACGCTGTACAAGAAGGCGATCGAGTTCGCCAAGCCGAAGGCGACCGACATCGTCGTCGACGCCTATTCCGGCGTCGGCACGATCGCGATCGTGATGGCCGGACTGGTTTCCAGGGTGTACGGCGTCGAGATCAACGCCGCCTCGGTCAAGGCGGCGAAGCAGAACGCCTGGCTGAACGGGGTCCGGAACGCCGAGTTCCACGAAGGCGACGCGGTCGCGTTCGTGCGCGAGATCGCCGCCTCCGGGACGACGCCCGACATCGTCGTCGTCGATCCGCCGCGACAGGGGCTCGATCCCGCGTTTGTGACCGCCCTGAACGAAGTGAAACCCCCGAAGATCGTCTACATCTCGTGCGACCCGTCCACGCTCGCACGCGACCTGAAGGCGTTCGTCGGAAACGGATACCTCCTGAAAAGAATCCAGCCGGTCGACATGTTCTGCCAGACGGCGCACGTCGAGACGGTCGCCCTGCTGTCGAAATCCTGAGTTCCTGTCATTTTCGCCGCTGCTCACGCGGATGCGGCTTGAAGGGGGATACGATATGGAAATGAAGAAGGGTCCTTGGAAGGACGGACTGCTCGTGACCGTCATCGGTCTTTCGACGATGGCGGCGGCCTTCCTCTTGTATTACCTGCTCTTCGCGCTGTTCGAGGCGTTCTTCGACCGCGGCGGGACCTACGGATTCGTTTCGTGGATCCGGATCGGCCATGGAATCGCCTGGATCCTCGCGTGCTTTCTGATCTACCGCACGCGGATCGCGGAGTGGTTCAAGGCCGGCATATTGGCCGGGGCGCTGACCGCCTTCATGACGGGAATCGGCGTCCAGCTGTACGAAACGCCGATCGTCGCCCTCCTGCTCGACATCCTGGCGGCGGAAACGGCCGCCTTCCTGCTATGCGTGATGAACAAGAAATGGTATCACTACTACGCGGTCGCGATGGCGGTCATCGCCGGCCTGATCTATACGGGAGTCCTGGATCTGTAGGACGAACGTCATGGATCACCGATGCGGATCGTTTCGCAAGACCGATCGACATCCCGCGGACGACCCGAACCGTCGGAAGGAGAACACCATGGACAAGACGATCCGATGGCTGCTGGACGGCGACGTGTCGGTGCAGGCGATGACGCATCGGCTGATCCTCCACTCCGATCCGGCCGTGATCGAACGGTTGCGGGGCAGGATCCCGACCGAAGGCGACGGTGCAAGATACTTGTCGTCCCGAAGCGAAAACGGTCACTGGGGGCTCCACTACTACCAACCCAAATGGACTTCGACGCACTACACGCTCCTCGAGATGAAGAACATCGGCATGCCGGAATCGACGCCCGCCTGCCGGGAGATGGTCGCGCGGACGTTTGCCGAGTGCATGACCGAAGGCGGCGGCGTGAATCTGGCCAAGTCCGACCTTCCGAGCGATGTCGCCGTCGACGGCATGGTCCTGAACTACGTCGCCTATTTTCGGCCGGACGATTCGCGCGTGGCCGACCTGGCGCGTCATCTCGTCGCGGCCGGGAAGAACGACGGCGGTTTCACGTGGGACGAACGATCGGACCATGGCGATCCGCATACGACGATCTGCGTCCTCGAGGGACTCGGTCAGTTCGAGCGCTCGGTGCCGGACCACGGTCTTTCCGGGCTGGCGGAGGCGAAGGCGAAGGCGATCGAGTTTTTGTTGTCGAACGGACTGTTCGTCGGGGCCGACGACCGCAGGTTCCGACAGCTGTCCTATCCCTTCCGCTACCGCTACGACCTCCTGCGGGTCCTGTCGTATTTCGCCGACGAGGGCGTTTCGTACGACGACCGCATGCGACCGGCGCTCGATTGGCTGCTCGCGAAACGGAACCAAGAAGGAGTCTGGTTCCTCGAGCACGTGCACGAGGGGAGGGTCCACTTCCCCGTCGGAGAAGTCGGGCAACCCAGCAGGCACCTCACCGTCCTGGCCCTGCACGTCCTCGGATTCTACGGAATGGCGAATGACCGTACGGAAACGTCGGCCTGCGCACCGGAAGAAACGCGCCGATCCCTTCAGGCGATGCTGGACAGATCGACGGTCGCCGTCGCGCAGTTCGCGCCGGGAACGTCCCAGCACACCCTTCAGTCCCGCCGGATCGCGGCGCTGACCCTTGCCCTCGGCCTTCTTTCCGACGAAGCGGCGGAGGCGTCAGCCACGGATCGGACCATGGCGACGACCGCGCTTTCCTCGCTCCTCTCGAAGTCGGAGAAGGCGCTCGCGAAACTGAAACCCGAATCCTGGCAGCAAGCCCTGCTCGACAGGAACATCAAAGCGCTCCGGATCGCGATCGGACGGATTCTGGAATCTCCTGATACCACCGATCCCGAGGGCGAAAGGACGCATCCGGCGCCGTCTCCATCGGGACGGCGGACCAAGGAAGGAGTCGAACCATGAACGATTTCGCCGACTTTCTGCTCGCCATCCCCGATCCCGAACACCGGGCGAAACTTCGGGACGTGCTCGAGCGCATCGCGGTCACGTTCCCGACGCTTGGCAAACGCATCGCCTGGAACCAGCCGACGTTCACCGACCACGGCACCTTCATCCTCGCCTTCAGCGCCTCGAAGAACCATTTCTCGGTGGCGCCCGAAAAGGTCGCGATCGACCGGTTCGGCGCCGAGATCGACGCCGCCGGTTACGGCCGAAGCGAGATGCTCTTCCGGATCCGCTGGACCGATCCCGTCGACTTTCCGCTCCTGGAGGGCATCATCCGCTTCAACCTCGCCGACAAGGCGACCTGCAGGACGTTCTGGCGACAGGGCTGAAACGCCCGCCGCCCATGACCCATCGATAAGGAGACCGACCATGGAGAAGACCGATCCGCGCGTCGACGCGTTTCTCGCAGGCGAGGAACGCTGGCGTGAAGCATTCGCCGAACTGCGTGCCGCCGTCCGCGCCTGCGGACTGACGGAGACGCTCAAGTGGGGCGTCCCATGCTATACCGTCCAGGACGAGAACGTCGTCCTGATCCACGGCTTCAAGGACTACTGCGCGCTCCTCTTCGTCCGCGGGGCGCTGCTTTCGGATCCCGCCGGGATCCTCGTCCGTCAGACCGAGAACGTGCAGGCGGCGCGTCAGATCCGCTTCCGGGACGCCGATAGCGTCCGCACCCTCGCGCCGACGATCGGGGCCTATGTCCGCGAAGCGGTCGCCCAGGTCCGCGCGGGGATGAAGGTGGAACGGAAAAGCGGCGATGATGCGGCCTATCCGGAGGAACTCGCGCGCCGCTTTCGGGGCGATCCGTCCCTGAAGGACGCGTTCGAGCGGCTCACGCCCGGACGCCGTCGCGCCTACCTCCTCCATTTCACCGCCCCCAAACAGGAAAAGACCCGCGAGTCCCGGATCGAGAAGGCGCTTCCCGCCATTCGCGCCGGCAGGGGCCTCGACGACTGACGACGAGACCGGCCGACGAACATAAGGAGAACGACATGAAAAGAGCATTCGACTGGAAACGCTTCATCCTCGACGCGGCACCCGTCGCGGCCTTCACCGGCGCGATCTGCGTCGTCATCATCCTGCTTTCGCTTTTGGGCGCGGACGGCACGTACTTCGTCTTCCGCGGCGACGCGGCGAACGCGGCGGCCGCATCCGCGGCCTTCGCGGCGGTCCGGACGACGGACCGGTTCGACTGGACCTTCATCGCCCTCTTCGCGGTCGTCGTCTACATCTACGCGACCGAGCTGAAGCACAAGAACTACAAGGGCGTCGTCGCGGCGCTTTCGCTCTACGGCGTGCACTGGCTCTACGAGATCGGAAACGCCGTCATCGGTTCCGCGTCCGGCTACGCGCTTTGGACCGTGTCGCCCGAGAGCACGTCCTTCATCCTGCTCGTAGGCGTCTCGTGGGAACTCTCGATGATGTTCTCGATCGCCGGCCTGGCGATGTCGAAACTGCTCCCCGACGATCCGAAGAAGCGGATCCTCGGGATGAACAACCGCATCCTCTTCGCGATCGGAAACGCCGCCTTCTTCGCCGTTTTCGAGATCTTCCTCGCCGGTACGCCGGCGTTCCGCTGGGTCTATCCCTGGTGGGGCGCTCTGCCCGTCTTCCTCACGACCTACATCCCGTTCTTCCTGGCGGCGTTCCTCATGCACGACGCCGCGCCGAAGACGCAGAAACGCTTCCTTCTCGCCGTCTGGGGCGCGGTCGCGGTCCTGCTCCTCGTCCTGATCCCGCTCGGGATCATCTGAGGCGCAACCGTGCCCCTGATCAAGCCGATCGCCCTCAGGCCGGGCGACCGCGTCGCGACCGTCAGCTCCTCCTGGGGCGGCGCGGGTGATCCCGAACTCCGCTGGCGCTACGACGCCGGCAAGGCCGCCCTCGAACGCGAGTTCGGCCTCAAGGTCGTCGAGATGCCGCACACCCTGGCGGGTTCGGAGTACGTCTACGACCATCCCGAAGCCCGTGCGCAGGATCTGATGGACGCGTTCCGCGACCCGTCGATCAAGGCGATCTTCTCCTGCATCGGCGGCGACGATTCGATCCGGATCCTGCCGTACGTCGACTTCGACGTGATCCGTCGGAATCCGAAGCCCTTCCTCGGTTTCTCCGATTCGACGATCACCCACCTGATCTGCCACAAGGCCGGGGTGACGAGCTATTACGGTCCGGCGATCCTGAGCGAGTTCGGCGAGAACAACGGCGTGTACCCCTATACCCTCGACCGGGTCCGCCGCGCGCTCTTCTCGACCGCGCCGATCGGCGCCGTCACACCGCCCGCCGCATGGACCGGAGAGCGGATCCACTGGTCCTACGAGAACCGTTTCAAGGTGAAGGCGATGCAGCCGCACGAAGGCGTCATCGTCCTCCAGGGGCGCGGGGTCGTCCGCGGCCGCCTGTTCGGCGGCTGTCTCGAGGTCCTCGAGTTCGCGAAGGGGACGCGCCTTTGGCCGTCACGGCGGACCTTCTCGAGAGCGATCCTCTTCTTCGAGACCTCGGAGGACCAGCCCTCTCCCGCAAACGTCGAATACATCCTCCGGAGTTACGGTGTGCTCGGCGTCCTCCAGGCCGCGAACGCGCTCGTCTTCGGGAAGCCGTCCGGCAACGTGCACTTCGAGGCGTATCGGAAGAGCATCGTCAAGATCATGCGGGAATTCGGCTTGGAAGACAAGCCGGTCCTGTACAACCTCTGCTTCGGCCACAACGAGCCGATGGCCGTGATCCCCTACGGCGTTCGTGCCGAGGTCGACGCCGACCGCGGCGTCCTTCGGATCCTCGAAGCCGGCGTCCGGTGACGATGGCGGAATCCCTCCGCCGAAAGGAGAACGATGGCATTTCGACTCGTACGGGAAGATGAACGCGAAGCACTGCTCGCGATGCTGTACCGCGACCCCTTCATCAACCTCTTCATCATCGGCGACATCGAATTCTACGGATTGTCGACGGACTTCCAGACCGTCTACGTCGACGGCGACGGCGTCCTCGAGACGGTCGTCCTCCGCCATCATGCGAACATGATGGTCTTTTCGACGACGAACCGGTTCGATCCGGAGGAGGTGCTCGCCCTCGCCGAGCGTCACTCGATCAAGGTCATCAACGTCGGCGCCCGCACCTACGCGCGCCTTTCGGACGAGCTCTCGCGTTCGTTCGACGTCAAGAGGATGACGATCGCGCGGATGGCTGCCCCCGATCGCCTCGATTCCCCGGACCCCGAAGTCCGGCGGGCGACCGTGGAGGACGTGCCGGCGATCGTGGACGCGCTCTACGGCATCTCCGAATTCGTCTCGAACCTGACCGAACCCCGGGAGGAACGGCTCGTGGGGATGGCGGCGAAGCTTCGCGACGGATTCTCGCTCCACTACGTCCTCGAGCGCGACGGACACATCATCGCCCACGCCAGTTCGACGGCGCATTCCAGGAACGCGGCGATGGTCGTCGCCGTCTTCACGCGCAAGGAGTGCCGCCGCGAAGGCTGCGCGAGCAAGGTCGTGTCGGCGCTCTGCCGCCACCTGTTGGAATCGGGGAGGATGCCGGTCCTCTTCTTCGACAACCCCGCCGCCGCGACGATCTACCACCGTCTCGGATTCGAAGATGTGGACGGATGGATGATGGCGGTATCCAAATCGATCTGACGGAGGATTCGTCATGAAACGTACGAGCATCGAGATGATCCTGATGGACCGGTTCGAACTGACCGAAGAAGACCTCGCGGCCGCGGAGGGGAAGTTCTTCGACGCGGAGGGGCGTCTGTCCATCCTGCCGGCAAAGGAAAAAAACAAGGCCGCGATCTATATCCTTCTCGCGGCATGCTTCGATCTCGGGAGGACCTACGCCGAGAAGGAAGTGAACCTTATTCTGATTCCGGCGGTCGAAGACTACGCGTCCTTCCGTCGCGCGCTCGTCGACCACGGCCTGCTTTCGCGGTCGCGCGACGGCCGCACCTACTGGCGGAACGCCTGAAGAACCACCTGAGGAGGAACCATCCATGAGAATCGCGATCTACGGCGCCGGCTCGATCGGCACCGTCCTCGGCGCCTTCCTGACGAAGGCGGGCGTCGACGTCGACCTCGTCAACCACAACGCCGCCCACGTCCGGGCGATGAAGGAACACGGCGCCCGCATCGTCGGCACCGTCGATTTCATCGTGCCCGTCCACGCCCTCCAGCCCGAAGAGATGACCGGCACCTATGACGTCGTGTTTCTGATGACGAAACAGCTCGACAACCGCCGCGTCGTCGAGGGGCTTCTGCCCTTCCTCGGCGAATCCGGTGTCGTCTGCACGATGCAGAACGGACTTCCCGAACCCTCGGTCGCCGACGTCGTCGGACCGGAGCGCACCTTCGGCTGCGCCGTCGGCTGGGGCGCGACCTTGCGCGAGCCGGGCGTCGTCGAACTGACGAGTGCGCCGACCCGCGAGGCGCTCGCCTTCAGCCTCGGCTCGATGTCGGGAAGGACCGACGGGACGCTCCGGGAGATCGCCGCCGTCCTCGGCCGGATGGGAGACGTCAGGGTCGAGGCCAACTTCATGGGCGCACGCTGGGCGAAACTGCTCGTCAACGCCGCCTTCAGCGGCCTCGGGACCTGCATCGGCGGCACCTACGGGGATGTGTCCGACGACAAGACGGCGCGCTTCGCGGCGCAGAAGGTCATCAAGGAGTGCATCGAGGTCGCCCGCCGCTCGGGCGTCGCGATCGAGCCGATCCAGGGTAAGGACATCGTCAAGGTCTTCGATTATCAGAATGCCCTCAAGCGCTTGATCGGCTTCATGATCATCCCGTTCGCGATCAAGAAGCACCGCGCGATCCGCCCGAGCATGCTGCAGGACCTCGAGAAGGGCAAGCGGACGGAAATCGACGCGATCAACGGGGCGGTCGCCGCCCAGGGCGACAAGATCGACTTCGACACGCCCTACAACGACCTCGTCGTGACGATCGTGAAGGAGCTCGAGTCCGGGAACGGCAAGCCCGGACGCGAACAACTCACGCGCTTCGCCGCGCTCCGCAAGGTGAAATGAACGCAAAGCCGCCGACCCATCGATCGGCGGCTTCGCGTTTTCCGACGGAATCCCCCTTGACATCCGGAGCCGGCGGCTCTATACTGTGTATGTTCGATATACACAGTTGGAGGAACCTCATGCTCAAGATCGAGAATCTCCGCAAGACCTACCCGTCCTTCACCCTGAAGGACGTATCCTTCGAACTGCCGAAGGGATACATCATGGGCTTCATCGGCGCGAACGGAGCCGGCAAGACCACGACCCTCAAGTCCATCCTGAACATCGTCAAGCCGGATGCGGGAACGGTGACGATCTTCGGGAAGAACATCGTCGGGAACGAGACCGAACTGAAGCGGCGGATCGGCTTCATGTACGGCGAGACGACGTTCTATCCGCACAAGCAGATCGGCGCGATCGTGAAGGTGTTCAAACGGTTCTATCCGACGTGGGACGAGACGGCCTACCGCAGCTACCTCGACCGCTTCGGGCTCGACGAGAAGAAGCAGGTGACGGAACTCTCGTCCGGGATGAAGGTCAAGTTCGCGCTCACGCTGGCGCTCTCGCACGGCGCGGAACTCTTCATCTTCGACGAACCGACGAGCGGCCTCGACCCGGCCGCCCGGGCCGAACTGCTGGACCTCTTCCGGGAACTCGTGCTCGACGGCGAACGCTCGATCCTGTTCTCCACGCACATCACTTCCGACCTCGACAAGTGCGCCGACTTCGTCGTCTTCATCCGCGACGGCGAACTGGTGGCGAACACCACCAAGGACGACCTGATCGCCGCGCACGCGGTCGTGTCGGGCAAGCCCGGCGACCTCACCGACGACCTGCGCGCCCGCCTCGTCGGCGTGCGGAAGAACGCCTTCGGCTTCACCGGCCTGATCCGTCGCGCGAACCTGCGCGAAGGCGAGGTGCCGGTGGTCGAGAAACCCAACCTCGAAGACATCATGATCTACTACGACAAGGGGGCGTCGAAATGAAGAACCTGCTGTACAAGGAACTGAAGCTCGTCGTCACCCCGGGAACCTATTTCTTCTGCGCATGTGCGCTGTTGCTTCTGATTCCCGCGTATCCGTACTTCGTCGGCGTAAGCTATACCGTCATGTCGTTTCTGATCAATTTCGGCGTCGCCCGGGACAACCGCGACCACGAGTTCTCGGCGATCCTGCCGGTCCCGCGCGACCAGATCGTGCTCGCGAAGCATCTCCACGTCCTGATCCTCGAAGGCGTCACCATCCTGGTCGCGATCCCGGCCGCGCTCGTCTCCTCGCTTTGGTTCAATCCGAACGGAAACGTCGTCGGGATGGACGCCAACTTCGCCTTCTTCGGCTTTACGCTCGCCGCCTACGCGGCCTTTAACGTCGTGTTTCTGACGAAGTATTTCAAGACCGGATACAAGGTCGGGATGCCGATCGCGTTCGGGCTCGCCGCGTACCTCGCGGTCGTGGCAGCGGTCGAACTGCTCGTCCACGTCGTCCCCGGACTCGCCGTCCTCGACGGCCTCGATCCAGCGCATGCGCTCCCGCAGCTGGGGGTTCTTCTCGCCGGCATCGTTCTCTACGTCGTCGGGATGGTCGCCTCCTACCGCATGTCGGTGCGCCGGTTCGACAAGGTCAGCCTCTAGCGATGAACCTCGTCGTCGCCGTCAAGTCCGAAGTCCCGATCTACGAGCAGCTCCACGACCAGGTCGCCGCGCAGATCGTGAACGGCGAACTGGCCGCGGATACCGCGCTGCCTTCGATCCGCGCCGTCGCGGTCGAACTGGGCGTGAGCGTGATCACCATCAAGAAGGCGTGGGAACGGCTCGAGGACGAAGGTTTCATCGTCACGTGGGCGGGGAAGGGCTGTTACGTCCGCGGCCACGCCGGCCCGGAAACGGACCGGCGCGAGGAGATCGCGCGCAAACGGCTCGCGACCGAACTCCCATACTACGTGCAGCTCGGCATCGGCGTCGAGGAGTATCTCGAACTCGTCCGATCCGCCTATCCGAAACGATGATTCTTCACCCCCAAGGAGGGTCATGAGATGGAAAAGTTCGCATGCGATTGGAACGTGCTCGTCAAGGAAGGCAAGATCCGGACCGAGATCGACGGAAAACCCTATCTGGTGGTCGTCAAGGACGGGAAGCCCTACGCCCTGTCCGACGTCTGCCCGCACATGGGCGGATCGCTGTCCGAGGGCGCGTACGCCGACGGGAAGATCACCTGTCCGCGCCATAAGGCGCGCTTCGACGTCGTCACCGGCGAAGTCGAGGGGCGGGCGAAGATCCTCTTCGTGAAGCTGCCGACGGCGAAGGCGAAAACCGTTCCGGCGCGCGTCGCGGACGGCCGCGTCCTGATCGACCTGTAAATGAAAACGGACCGTCGACCTTTCCGGGTCGACGGTCCGTCGTCTCATCGGACGCGGTTTCCGCATTTCGGGCAGAAGTTGTCCTCCGCTTGCAGAGGCGTTCCGCAGTGCGTGCAGTAGGCGTCGGCGGCGACCGCCGCTTCGGCGGCTCTGCGCGCCGTCTCGGCGCGGTCATACTTCGCGAACGGGTCGCCTTCCTCGGTCGAGTCGACGACGTCGACGAGCGAATGGCGGTCCTTCGCGGTGGCGTTGTGCTTCTGGAACTTCGCCTGCTTCACCGCCATCGCGATGAACAGGATTCCGAAGAGCGGAAAGATGAAGCCGACGACGGAGAACACGCCGCCGGCATCGGCGAACGCGAAAATGCCGATCGCGGCGGCGACGATCGTCCAGAGGACGCCGAAGGCGATCGCGAACAGCGATCCCTGATAACCGAGCTGGGAGACTCCGCGCCCGGGCTTGATCTGCTTCATGACATACCACCTCGCCCATTATTATACAATATCGTTCCGCCGTTTGATCCGACGAATTCGAAAAGTGGCGCCGATGCCCGCCGAGGGAGGATCCCATGAAACAAACCGTCATCGTCACCGGCCATCTGGCCGCGCTCAAGACGACCGTCTCCAAGCGTCTGGCGGCGGATCTGAACGCCGTCTGCCTGAACAAGGACGACCTCAAGGAAGTCCTCGGGGATACGATCGGATTCGCCAACCGCGAAGAGAACCTGAAATTGTCCGCGGCGACGTTTTCGCTGATGCGGAAACTGATGCCGGACATTCTCAAGGCGGACGACCTGGTTGTCCTGGAAAGCAACTTTCGCCGCGCGGAATACGAGGCCGTGCGTCGCGACGCGGCCGATGCCGGGATCCGCGTCCTGACGATCTTCATGACCGGCGATCCCGACGTTCTTTACGCGCGCTATCTCGCGCGTCAGGAGAGCCGCCATTCGGTCCACAAGTCGACGGGGACGATCCCGCCGGAGATGTTTACGGCGATCCTCACGCCGTTCGATTCCGCCCTTTATGGCGAGGATGCGGTCCTCGTCGACGCCACCTACTTCACGGAGACGGATTACCGCGACCTGCTGGATCTCGTCCGCCACCGGCTGGAAGGCGGGATCCGATGACGTCCGATCTTGGTCGGATCGGTTCGCTGATCCTCCATGACGGCATGCGCGAACGGATCCTCGATCGGATCGAGCGCATGTCCCGCCCGGACCAGGGGCGATACGCCGCCCTGTGCGCCGAACGGGTCCTCCGGTTCACGGACGATCCCCGGGCGGCCGCGGCGATCGCCGCCGCCCGCGCCTGGGCCGACGGCAGGATCCGTCCCGGCGTCGCCCGCGCCGCCGCCCTCGAAGCGCACGCCGCGGCCCGCGCCGCGTCGTCCGCCGCCGTCTTCGCCTGCCGCGCGGCGGGTCACGCCGCCGCGACCGCCCACGTCTGGCGGCATGCGATCGGTCCCTGCGACTACGCCCTGAAGGCGCTCGCGACGGTTTCGGTTGATCCCGAAGCGGCGATCCGCGAGGAACGCCGGTGGCAGCTCGACCTTGCGCGAACGATGTCCGCCCCGATGCCTTGAAAACTGCCAAAGAGAGAAAGACGCCGCCGCGATGGGGCGCCTTTTTTAACAAGGCGATCGTCGCCTCTCGCGATGCGACCGGTTCGAGATGCGGTCCGGAGACGCTTCGGTTTCACTTCGAAATGCGCTCCGACCCATCGCGGAAGACTGGCGTTCATGATATAATCACAGTCAGTGAAAGAAACGCATGCGAACTGCGGAAAGGATCCTCCATGAACCGAAAGGACCTCAATCTCCCAATCATCATCATCGTCGTCAGCGCCGTCGTCTTCGTGCTGTCGGTGGTCGCGCTCGCGTTCGGCGATTTCCTCGCCGATACCTTCGACGTGATCGGGATCCGGATCGCGATGCTCATCGTCGCGTTCGCGTCGTTCTGTTCCAGTTCGCTGTTCTCGCTGCTCATCTATTCCCACAACCGGACCGCGAGCCGGATCAACGACGACACCAACCGCCGCGCCGAACTCTTCCGCGAACTCACCTTCGCCTCGAGCAACTACTCGATCATCGAGTTCATCGACCGGATGCTCATCTACGACGAATCGGAACGCTACGTGGAACGCTACGTCGATCCGCGGACGATGGAATTCCACATGGTCGACGCCCGCATCGACGATGCGGCGGTCTGCGAAGACCGGCGGGAATACCGCTTCACGTCGATGAAGATTCCCTTCCGCGTCCTCGAAGGCAAGTACGTGTCGGGGATCGCGATCGAACGCCTGTCGTTCGAGCGCGACGGCTCCCGTTTCGATTTCCGTCCGTGCGGAGGCGCGGACGAGACCGACGTCTTCATTCTCTACAACGAGACCACCAAGCGCCACAACGTCATCATCAACCTGATCACTCCGAAGGAGACCGACTTCTTCCTGTCGGAGAAGGTGAACGCGTTCTCCAAGATCGTGATCCAGCTTTGCGTCACGAGCCTTCTCGGCGTCAAGGTCAAGGGCGTGTCGCACCTCTACTTCACCAATCCCGAACAGATCGAGGCGGTCGGTTCGAACACCTACCGGATCAACTCGGCGACCTTCGCCCTGATCGCGCCGCCGCAAGTCACCCATTACCCGCAATAACTGGGAGGATCGACCATGATCTACTGTTTCTCCGGAACCGGAAACTCGCTTCACGCCGCGCACGCCGTCGCCCGTCTCACCGGCGACGCCGTCCGCCCGATCGCCGTCGAACGCGACGCCGCGGGCGCCCATCCCGTCTTTCGCCCGACGCCCGGCGAACGGCTCGGGTTCTGTTATCCGATCCATGCCTGGGGCATGCCGCGGATCGTCTCCGACTTCATCCGCGACCTCCGCGTCGAAGGCGTTCCTTCGTACGTCTTCTGCGTCTCGACCTGCGGCGCCGAGGAGGGCGACACCGCCGCCGTCCTCGAACGTTCGCTCAGGAAGAAGGGCCTCACCCTCGACGGCGCCTTCACGGTCGCGATGCCGAACAACTACCTGCTCGGCTACGAGCTCGACGCCCCCGAGGAGCGGGACCGCATCCTCGCGGCGGCCGACGTCCGCCTGGAGCGGATCGCCGATGCGGTCACGCGCCGCGAACCCGGCGCCCGCATGCTTCTGACGGGATCCCGGCCGAAGCTGATGTCGACCCTGATCCATCCCCTCTTCAGCCGTTTCGCCGTCACTACGGCGCCGTTCCGCGTCACCGACGCCTGCATCCGCTGCGGCCTGTGCGAACGCGTCTGTCCGGTACATACGATCCGCCTCGACCCGCTTCCCGTCTGGGGGAGGAAATGCACGCAGTGCCTCGCCTGCATCAACCGCTGTCCCGTGGGGGCGATCGATTACGGGAAGGGGACCGTCGGGAAACGCCGCTATGTCCACCCCGACCTCCGTTGATGGGGTGGCGCCGATGACGACCGACATCGTAAGATTGACCGACTCGCCCGAACCGTGGACCCGCTATCGGACTCTGATCGATTTGCGCGGGTTCGCCATCGACGATCCCGAGGTCGTCGCGGCGCGCAAGGCGACGCTCTCGCACCCGCTCGTCCACGGGATCCTGACTGAACTATCCGCCTGGCCCGAAGGCGTGCTGAACAGCCACAAGAGTTCATCGCAACCCTACCACAAGCTTGCGTTTCTGGCCGATGTCGGCCTGACGTGCGCCGATCCCGGCATCGGCGTCGTCGCCGAACGGATCCTCGCGACCCTCGACGGCGACGGCGTCCCGACCCTGACGACGAAGCATGCGGTGGGCGTGGACGCGATCGCCGGTTGGGCGCTCTGCGACGCGCCGATTACGATGCGGGCGCTCGTCGCGTTCGGCTACGGGGACCATCCCGGTCTCCGGAAGGGGATCGATGCCCTGTTCGACCGTTGTCGTGACAACGGCTGGCCGTGCGCGCTCTCGGCGTCGATCGGCACGTGGCGCGGTCCCGGAAGGAAGCAGGATCCGTGTCCGTTTTCGACGCTCGCGATGCTCCGCCTGGCGGCCGAACGCGCAGATACCGCGGCGCGGCCGGAAGCCGCCGCCGGCGTTGAGGCGCTGCTCGGCCTTTGGGAACGCAGCCGCGCGGAACACCCCTACATGTTCTACATGGGAACCGATTTCCGCAAGCTGAAGGTCCCGTTCGTCTGGTACGACATCATGCAGGTCGCGGACACCCTGTCGCGCTATCCCTTCACGCGCGCTGATGCGCGTTTCGCGGACATGCTCGAGGTGATCGCCGCCAAGGCGGGACCCGACGGCATCTATGCCCCCGAATCCGACTGGAAGGCGTGGAGCGACGGCGGGTTTTCCGCCAAGGGGCGCCCGTCCGACTGGCTGACCTTCCTCGTCGTCCGACTGATGCGCCGGGCGGGCAGATCATGAATATGACGACCGGAACGCGGGCGCCGGAACCGACGCCGAGAACCGCCGAAAGCCGCTCAGCGGCCCGCGCCGCCGCATTTGCGGCGCAAGGGTCCGACCGTCGGATCGCCCTCCTCGAGCGCGAGTGGGGGGCTTACAAGTACGCCGTGCTGGAGCGGTCGCCGCGGATCTATCAGTCGATCCGCGGACTTCTGCGGGACAAAACCGGCTATCCCGTCGCGGAATTCTATCGACTCGTCGACCTTGCCCTGGCGACGCCGTGCGCGCCGCAGATGCGGGCGAACGCGGCGGCCCACGTCTGGGGTTACTTCAAGCGCGTCGCCGCGGAAGCGGAGAAGCGCGAGTACCGGGATCTGATGGCTTCCTACCTCGACGGCGAAGCCGAGATCGGATCCGTCAAGCGGTTTTTGTGGCGGCTGAGCGTCGCCTACGGTGTCGGCTATCTCATCGGGTCGGACTACTTCGCCGATCGTTGATCGGCCATGCAGGGCTTCCGGACCGCTGGAAGCCTTTTTCATCCCCCGATGCCGAAGCGAACGCGTTTTTCGGCATCCGCGATGCATTTTCGCGCCGGATTTGCTACAATGGTGTAAATGGGGATTTCATTGTGAAGATTCGACATCTTGGAGGAGCGTAAACCATGAGATACGACGTCTGCGTGATCGGCGCCGGACTATCCGGACTGACGGCCGCCGCATTGCTCGCGAAACGGGGATTGAAAGTCGCGGTCATCGACAGAAACTATATGCCGGGAGGATCTTGCGGCGTCTTCAAGCGCGACGGGGCGACCTTCGACTACGGATCCTCGATGCTTTATGGGTGGGGCCCGTCGGGATTCAATCCGCACCGCTTCGTGATGAACTCGCTCGAAGAGCCGATCTCGATGATCAAGCACGACCTCCTGTACTGCGTCGTCTACGACGGGAGACGGATCAACTTCTGGGCCGATCTCGACCGCTTTGCGGACGAACTCGGGGAAGTGTTCCCGTCCGAAAGACGGAACATCCTCCGCTTCTACGCCGACATGGGGCAGATCTACCGGCACGTGATGGTCGAGACGCCCACCTATACCTCCCCCGAGGAGACCGATCCCAAGGAAGGTCTGAAGAGTCTGCTCCGTCATCCGCTCTCCTACTTCCGTTTCCTCAGCTATCTCAACCTGAGCGCCGATACCCTCCTTCGGCGTTATTTCAAGGACCCTGCGATCTTCCGCTTCTTCGACAAGCTGACCTCGACGTACTGCTATACGACGGTGAAGGAGACTCCGGCGATCCTCGCCGCGGTCATGTTCGTCGACAACCACGTCGGCGGCAGCTATTATCCCGCGGGGTCGACGCTGCAGCTCGTCGGCCGCCTGGAAAAGTCGATCGAGGAGCACGGCGGCACGATGATGCTCGAACGCGAGGCGGTCAGGATCGCCTTCGACCGCGGCCGCGCCACGGGCGTCGAACTCGCCGGCGGCGGCTTCGTCGAATCGGACGAGGTCGTCCACGCCGGCAGCGTCTGGAACTTCTACGGCAGGCTGGTTCGTCACGAGGCGAAGAAGCGCCGCATCGCCTGGGCGGAGCGACTCGAGCCGACCTATCCGTCGGTGATGCTCTACGCGCTCGTCGACGCCGCCGCGATTCCCCAAGGAACGCTCCCGGTCGAGATGCTCGTCGGCAATCCCGCCCGCATCGATGAGACCGAAGTCACCGTATACGTGCCGTCCATCGACGACCGCACCCTCTGCCCCTCCGACGCCCACGTCGTGATGGCGATCGGACCGAGCTTCGAGACCTGGGACCGCTCCGACCCCAAGGCCTATGCGGCTCTGAAGACGGCGGAACGCGCACGGCTCCTCGAGGTGCTGGAACGCCGCTTTCCCGGCATCGCCGGACACGTCCGGCACGCCGAAGTGGGAACGCCGGCGACGATCGAGCGCTACGCGATGAAACGCGGGGGCGCCGTCGCCGGACCGAAGCAGCGCCTCGGCCAGCACATGTTCCGCCGGCTGCACATCCGCACCGAATGGAAGAACGTCTTCGCCTGCGGCGAATCGACCGTGATGGGGACCGGGACCCCGGCCGTCACGACATCGGGGCTCTCGGCCGCCAACGCGATCCTGCGGAAACGGGGGCTTCCGGTCTTCAGGTACGATCCGGCACAGAAGAACGTCGTCCGCATCGTCCCCCACCCGTTCACCGAAGACCGGCTGAACGCCGATGTCCCCGAACCGGAACGGACGATCATGCGCCAGGCGTCCCGGTGCCGTTTTTGCGAGCATCCGACCTGCGTCGACCACGCCATCTTCGACGTGCGCGGGATGAACCGGCGCGTCGCCGTCGGGAACTTCGCCGGCGCCCGCCGCCTCGTCATGGCGCTTCCGGTCGATCCGGACGCGCGGGATGCGTTCCTCCGCACCTGCGAATCGCGCTGCGTGCTGAAACTCGGCGGGGAAGATCCGGTCGCGATCGGACCGATCGCCCTGCATTTGACGACCCCCCTGCGGGAAGGAGAACCGAAACGATGAGATATGATGCAATCGTGGTGGGCGGCGGCATCGCCGGCCTCACCGCCGCCAGCTACCTCGGACGCGCCGGAATGAAGACCTTGCTCTGCGAGCGGGCCGACCATCTCGGCGGTCTCGTCGTGTCGTTCGAGCGCGACGGCTTCACGTTCGACGGCGGGATCCGCGCCTTCGAGAATTCCGGCATCGTCAAGCCGATGCTGAAACAGCTCGGGATCGAGGTCGATCTCGTCCGCAGCCCGGTTTCCGTCGGCATCGGCCGCGACTTCGTCTACCTCGGCGGCGAAGAGAGCATCGCCGACTACGAGGCGATGCTCATCCGTCAATTCCCCGAAGACGCAGATGCAGTCCGCTCCATCATCCTCGAGATCAGGAAGGTGATGGGCTACATGGACGTTCTGTACGGCATCGACAATCCGCTGTTCCTCGATGCGATCGACGATCCGAAGTACGTCTTCAAGACGCTCCTTCCGTGGCTGTTCCGGTACAACCGCAACATCAGGAAGGCCGGGAAACTGACCGATCCGATCGACGACCATCTATCCCGCTTCACGACGAACAAGGCGCTGATCGGCATGATCACGCAGCATTTCTTCCGCGAGACGCCGGCATTCTTCGCGCTCAGTTACTTCAGCCTCTACCTCGACTACAACTATCCGCGCGGCGGCACCGGCACGCTCGTCAGGGCGGTCGAGAAGTACGCCCGCGACCACGGCGTCGAGATCCGCACCGGCACCGAGATCGTCGCCCTCGATCCCGCTGCGAAGACGGTCGCGACCGCCGGCGGGGAGATCCTCGGCTACGACCGCCTCGTCTGGGCGGGCGACATGAAGGCGATGTATCGGGCGATCCCCGAAGCGTCGCTTTCGCCCGCGGTCCGCGCACGGAAACAGGCGCTGGAAGGCCTCGTCGGCGGCGATTCGATCTTCACCGTGTACCTCTCCGTCGACGCCGACCCGTCCGAATTCGCCCGGGTCTGCGGCGCGCATTCGTTCTACTCGCCGGTCGCGGAAGGCATTCTCGGAAAGACCGCGGATCGGATCGATCCTTCGCTCCGCGACGCCTCCGGTCTGCCCGTCGGCCTCGCCGAGTATTTCCAGAAGACCACCTACGAGATCTCGATTCCGGTCCTGCGCGATCCGGCGCTCGCGCCGGCCGGCAGGACGGGTCTGATCGTTTCCGTCCTGATGGACTACCGGCTCGTCGAACGGATCAAGGCGGAAGGCCTGTACGAGGAGTTCAAGAAGCGCGGCGAGCGGCTCACCGTCGACGCGCTCGTCGGTGGTGCGTTCCCCATGCTCGAAGGCAGGATCTCCGGGATCTTCTCGTCGACGCCGCTTTCGATCGCGCGCGATGTCGGGAGCTACCAGGGGGCGATCACCGGGTGGTCGTTCACGAATCGTCCGATGCCCGTCGAACATGGGTTCGCCAGCATCCAGAAGACGGTGATGACGCCGCTTCCGGACGTCTATCAGGCGGGTCAGTGGACGTTCGCACCCTCCGGGCTGCCGGTTTCGATCCTCACCGGCAAGCTCGCCGCCGACGCGGTCCTCAAGCGTGCGAAGAAAACGCGTCGTGCGCATGCGGAAAAATCGCGCTGAGCGATGGCGCGGCGATCGCATGTGCGGTATAATGGCACTGTCAAACGCAAGGTGCGTTGACGGCATGATCGGAGGGCTTTCATGAAGACGTTCTATCTGAAGCAGAAGGTATTCAGCTTGACCGACAGATACAAGGTGTACGACGGCGGCCAGAACGTGGTTTTCCATTGCGAAGGCAAGATGTTCTCGTTCACCCACCGGATGGATTTCTACGATTCCGCGAAGAACGAGGCCCTGTTCACGATCAAACGGCAGCTCCTGACGCTGCTGCCGGTCTACCATCTGACCGCGCCCGACGGCAACGAGGTCGCGACCGTGCGGAAACGCTTCACCGTGCTCAAGCAGAAGCTCGACATCGAGAGCCGGTACGGGGACTACACGATCGAGGGCGATTTCTTCGCGCACGAATTCCAGATCTCCTCGTCCGCCGGAACGGTCGTCGAATTCCGCAAGAAATGGATCTCGTGGGGCGATTCGTACGAGATCGCCGTGCACGCGGAGGAGAACGTCGCGTTCTTCGTCGCCCTCGTCGTGATGATCGACGACTGTCTTCACGACAACGAAGGCAAGTCGGGAGCGACGATCCATATCGGCGGTTCCCACTGAGAATCAACCGTCATCGCGGATGCGGGGCAGATTCCCGGACGATCCGCGTCACTCGCGCTTCAACCGTCGCCCCGCATGCGTGCCGCGGGCGACGTCGTCACGACCGCTTCGGCATCACGGAGCGGCGAAAGGAGAAACGCCCCATGGATGTGGAAACGGTCAGACTGGAATTCGAAGACGGATTCAAGGGCAAGCTCGTCGCGTCGGGAGGAACCGTCCCGATCGGTCAGGTCGAAGGCGGGCTCGCGCCCTACAATCTTCTCTTCGGCGCCCTCGGGTCATGCTTCTACTCGACGTTCCTGTCGATCGCGAAGAAGAAGCGCCTGACATTCGACAAAGCCGAACTGACGATCTCGGGTCACAAACGCGATGAAACGCCTCCGACCCTCGACCATGTCGAGATCCGGCTGACCGTGACCGGCGCCGCCGATCAGGTCGGAATCCGGCGCAGCGCCGAACTCGGAGCCGAATACTGTTCGATCCACGCGACCGTCTCGAAGGTCGCCGAAATCCGTCTGGAAGTCGTGTTCGCATAGCGCTCCGCGACGAAACCGTGAACAAAAAGGACAGAACCGGTGCATCCGGATTCTGTCCTTTTTCGTAATGGGGGTCGCGGGTGCCTACTTCTCGAGCGCACCGAGCATCCAGAGATGCTTCTCGAAGCTCTTCGAGATGCCGACCAGGAGGTCGGCGGTCACTTCATCGCCGTCGGTCTGGGCGGTTCGGATCGCCTCGCGGACGGCTTCGTTTACAGTCGTGAAGTCGTAGATCGTCTGGTTGACCATCTCCGTCGGCGTCTCGTTGCCGCGCGCCTCCGGAATCGAGGTTTGGGCGAGGAATTCCTTCAGCGTCGCGAAGGGGACGCCGCCCAGCTGCAGGATCCGCTCGGCGACTTCGTCGAGCCGCTCGGCGACCTCGTCGTAGAGTGTTTCAAAGAGGGCGTGGAGCTGGTGGAAATGGGGACCGGTGACGAGCCAGTGGTAGTTGTGCAGTTTGACGAAGAGGACGCCGAAGTCGGCGACCCGGCGGTTGAGCGCCTGCGTCGTGTTGTTCATTCGTGCTCCTTTCATACGGGGTTGCCGTAGGGCGTCGTGCGGCCGACGTGCCGGACGAAGCGATGGCCGAGGGTTTCGCCCAGTTCATAGGTTCCGGCGGGGAGGGAAGCGGCGACGAAGGCCGAAAACGCGTCCTTCCGGACGTCGTAGATCTTCTCGACCTCGTTGTCGAAGAGGGTCGGAATCCGCTCGACGAGGGCGGAGAGCGGCTCTGCGCCGGCGGAGGACGGCTCGGTGCCGGATTTCATCATCTTGAGCATCGCCTTGCGGTAGGTCTCGAAGGAACGCGCGCCGACGACCTTGACGGCTTCGCCGGCATCGTTCATGAAGACGACGGCGGGATAGCCTTCGATCCCGAGTTCGACCATCGGCTTCATGTTCGCAAGCAGCAGATCGCGGCCCTGCGGAGAGTACGCGAACTCGACGACGGCGTCCGCATCGGCGCCGACCTTCCGGAGCAGGTCGGCCAGGACCGCCCTGTCGCCGATATCCCGGCGTTCGAGGAAGACGGCTTCGCGGACGATGCGGAGGAACCGCGCCGCCCGTACGGGATCCTTGCCGTCGAGGACGAGGAAGGCGATGCTCGCCGGCCAGGTCGTCGCGACACCCGTCGTTTTCCAGATTCGGCCGTCGATCGGGATGTTGTAGTACAGGCCGACCTCGGTCCAGTGTTCGGCCATGTCGTCGGCTTCGGATTTCGAGAGCGGGTCGTCGAACATCCCGCCCATGACGGTGACGACGTCGAGAACCGCGGCGTATTCGTGCTTGAAGCGGTTCATCGTCCCCTCGAGCGCCCAGCAGTGGGAACAGACGGGGTCGGTGAAGTAGAGCATCTTGATGCGTTCGGTCGGATTCGGCGTGGTGGCCATCGGACAACCTCCAGGTTCGGCTTCATCCCATTATAGACGATGGAATCGACGCATGTCAAAAGATGCGCTCGGCGACGCTTTTCACCCCGAAGAAGCAAATCGTCCGTGCAGGGACTCATGCACGGACGGACTCAGTCGGCTTGGAATGTGGAAAACGCGAGGAGCGATTCGATCTTTTCGTAGTCGAAGTAGCGGGACTGGCGGAGGAGTTCCTTGCCGACCTGGATCACGATGACGGTCGGCACGCTGAAGATCAGGTATTCGCCCCGGAACTGGGGGACGTCCTCGATCCAGACTTCGTAGGCGGCGACGGCGGGATAGCGGGCGGCGAGCGAAGCGATCCGTTCGGTGACCGGAATGCATGCGGGGCAGGTGTGCCCCTTGGCGATCACGATCGCGAGGGGGACGCGCCGCAGTTCGAGAAGGTCGGCGCGCGACAGGATTTTTTTCATAGCATCACCCACCCTCTAATATATCACATCTTCGCGGTTTGCGTCATGGTTGCACGATTTTTCGACGGATCGACTCTGTGAATTCGGCGTCGGAATTGATATAATTAGAAACAAGACGTGACGGCGACGGCCTCGGGTCGTTCTTCGCGAGAGTCAAACGGAGGTACATGTATGGGTTCGGATGTTTTGACAGTCGAAAAGAAACTGCTTCGTAGAAACAAGTGGAACTACAGTCTGGGCGGAATCGGCCGCGACATGATCTACCAGCTGGTCGCCACCTTCCTGATGACCTACATCCAGTTCTCGGGTCTCGGCTTGACGAAGGAACAGTTCAGCGTGATCGGCGTGATGCTCGTCATCGGCCGCATCTGGGACGCGGTCAACGACCCGTTCATGGGCTCGATCGTCGAGAATACCCATACCCGCTGGGGCAAGTTCCGCCCGTGGATCCTGATCGGCGGCGTACTGACCAGCATCGTGATCCTCGTCATGTTCAACTTCCGCCCGAGCGGCTGGGGATTCGTCGTGTTCTTCGCGATCATCTACCTGCTCTGGGAAGCGGCGTTCACCCTGAACGACATCCCCTACTGGTCGCTCATTCCGGCGCTGTCGCGCAACAAGAAGGATCGCGACGTGATCACCACGATGGTCGTCGTCTTCGCCGGCGTCGGCGCCTTCATCGCCAACGCCTTCGTCGCCTTCACGACCGTCGGCAACGCGGTCGCCGGGTACCGCACCGCCTCGATCCTGTTCGTCGTCATCTTCCTCGCCTGCACCTGCCTGACCGTCTTCGGCGTCAAGGAACCGCGCGAGGCGGAAGCCGACGTCCAGGCGGAGAAGGTCGGTCTCAAGCAGATGTTCTCGATCATCTTCAAGAACGACCAGCTGCTTTGGGCTTCGCTCGCGCTCGTCCTCTACACCGTCGGCTCGAACCTGCTGGTCACCCTCGGATACAATTTCTTCTATCTCGAGATCCGCTACGACGGTTCGCTCACGATGGCGTTCATCGTGACCTTCGCGGTCTCGACCTTCTCGATCCAGGGATTCTACGCCGCGCTCGCCAGACGCTTCAGTCGGCGCCGGCTGTTGACCTACTCCCTGATTGCCACGGTCTTCGGATACGGCATGCTGCTTCTGCTCGGATGGACCGACATCCTGCCGATCAACGTCTGGCTCGTCTGCGCGTTCGGCGCCTTCGTGTTCGCCGGTCAGGCGATCTTCTACATGGTTCTGATCGTGAACATGACGAACACGATCGAGTACAACCAGCACAAGACCGGCAAGCGCAACGAAGCCGTCATCTTCGCACTCCGGCCGTTCGTCGCCAAATTCGGCAGCGCGATCGAACAGGTCGTGTTCGTCGTCATCCTGCTCGCTTCCGGCGTATACGTGATGAGTCAGAACGTGAGCGCGCTCGAGAACCTGAAGAATACGTTCGACAACCTGACGGCCGTCGAACGCGTCGCGTTCATCGATAACGCCAACGACGGCGTCGCGATCCTCGACAACATCGACATCGAAGACGCCGAAAAGGCCGCCATCTACGCCGCCATCGCCGATCCCACCAACGAGGTCTTCACCTACGACGCGGAAGCGGCGATCTGGACGATGTCGATCAACGCCGCCGCCGACAGCGTCTTCCATGACCTTGCGAGCGCGAACCTGCGCGCCCGCCTGGTGCTGCGTCTCGCGATCACGATCCTGCCGGCCGCGCTCATCGGCGGATCCTACGTGGTGCTTCGGAAGAAATACATCATCGACGAGAAGTACTACGAAGAGATCACGGCCAAGAACGCCGCCTGAGCGGTAAACCGGAAAGGTGGTCGCCGACCGATGGGATCCTCACGCACCTACGCGATCCTCGTGACGCTCGATGCGGGCTATCTCAAGCAGCTCGCCGCGCTCCTCGGTTCGCTTCTTCACGTCGAACCCGACGCATCGTTCGACGTCTACATCATGCACAAGCGGCTCCGTCAGGAGCATTTCGACAAGGTCCTCGCCGCCGTCGGCGGCAAGCGCGTCCGCTTCCTGCCGATCCTGATCGACGACGATTCGCTTTCGGGCGCACCGACGACCAAGCGCTATCCGCTGGAGATCTACTACCGGCTTCTGGCCAGCCGCTATCTGCCCGCGGATCTCGATCGCGTGCTGTACCTCGATCCTGACATCGTCGTGATCAACCCGATCGCCGAACTGTACGACCATCCGCTCGGCGACGATGCCTTCGTCGGCTGCTCGCACGTGACGAAAGGGTGGCGGAACTTCAACGCGATCCGTCTCGGCATGCCCCGCAAGGCGCCATACGTCAACAGCGGCATCCTGCTCATGAACCTGCGGGTGCTGCGCGCCATCGTCGACCCCGAACGCATCTATGACTACATCCGCAGGAACAAGGCCGTTCTGGTTCTGCCCGACCAGGACGTGCTTTCAGCGCTTTACGGCGATCGCTCGGTGATGGTCGATTCGCGCCGCTACAACCTGTCCGACCGCTACATGCGCCTCTACAACCTGCGCCGTCCGCTCAAGGAACCGAAGCTGGACCTCGGTTGGGTTCGTAGGCACGGCGTGATCATCCACTACTGCGGCCGCAACAAGCCGTGGAAACCCGACTATGTCGGCGAGCTCGACGTGTTCTGGCGCGAAGCGCTGGAACGCCTCGACCTCACCGGCTGGGAGTAAAAAGTGATCTACGTCGTCGCCGGCGTCGCGAAGGCGGGCAAGACCTTCGTCGCCCGCAGGATCCTGAAGGAACGGAGCATCTCCGTGTTCTCCACCGACTACCTCATGATGACGCTCGCCAAGGGCGATCCGCATCGCCGGATCGATCCCGACGCCGACGACAAGGTCGTGTCGAAGCAGCTCGAACCCTACCTTGTCGGTCTGATCGGGACCATGATCGAGAACGGCTTCGACCAGGTCGTCGAGGGCGTCCACATCCAGCCGGAGTTCGCCGCAAAGCTCCTTGAACAGTATCCCGGCCGGATCCGGTTCGTATTCCTCGGCTACCGGACCGCCGATCCGGACGTCAAGATGCGGGAGATCCTGACGCACGCGAAGGAGATGGAGAACGCCTGGTTCCTCTCCTACCCGCCGAAGGAGATGCGGAAGCTGGTCGCCTACATGATCGACGAAAGCGAACGCATCAAGCTCGAGACCGAACTCTACGAGCTGCCCTACATCGAGGTCGACGACATCGTAAGGGACTGCGACGCG